>CAZYUZ010000132.1:0-6314 GCA_964650775.1 uncultured Lachnoclostridium sp.
CCGGTGCTGAACCATGGCTCGGTTCGTAAAGCCCAAATTTCGAATCATTTAAACTTGCAGATGATAACATACCGATGGAGCCTGTCACCATACTTGCTTCATCTGATAAGATATCTCCAAACATATTCTCGGTTAAGATCACATCAAACTGTGCAGGGTCTTTTACCAGCTGCATTGCACAGTTATCAACCAGCATATGTTCTAAAGTCACTTCCGGATAATCTTTCGCAACTTCTTCTACCACTTTTCTCCAAAGTCTGGAAGAATCAAGTACGTTTGCTTTGTCAACAGAAGTTACTTTTTTGCGGCGTTTCATTGCAATGTCAAATCCGCGCTTTGCAATTCTTCTGATTTCATTTTCATTATATGTAAGTGTATCGACTGCTGTCATGACTCCGTCGATTTCCTCTGTCTTTCTTTCTCCAAAATAAAGACCACCTGTTAATTCCCTCATGATCATCATGTCAAATCCGTCACCAATGATGTCTTCACGAAGTGGACAAGCAGCTTTTAATTCCTCATAAAGATAAGCTGGTCTTAAATTTGCAAATAAATTCAGAGCTTTTCTGATCTTTAAAAGCCCTGCTTCCGGTCTTTTGGATGGTTCCAATTTGTACCATGGAGAAGTCTTTGCATCTCCTCCGATAGAACCCATCAGGACTGCGTCACTTGCCTTGGCTGTCTCAATCGCCTCATCAGTCAGAGGTACACCGTGTACATCAATGGAGGCACCTCCCATAAGTACATCTGTATAATTGAATGTATGACCGTATTTGGCTGCCACCACATCCAGCACTTTTCTTGCTTCTCTTACGATTTCAGGTCCGATTCCATCTCCTGAAATCACTGCAATCTTGCATTCCATATTATCCTCTCCTCACGCTCTTTTTCTACAATATGTAGTATATCTCCATACTAGAAAAAACTATAGTAACTACTATATCTCATTCACTTCAATAATGCAACCCCCTAAAGTATTTTGTTATTATTTTAACAACCAAAAGGGTGAAAAAATATCCCCACTGCGTGGAAAATATAAAAAACGCCTCGAGGCACGAAAAAACACCCCTGCAGTACAGGAAATGTAAAGATAAACCGAGGTCAAGCGAAGCCTCGAGGTGTTCTTTATATTCTCTGTACTGCAGGGGTATTTTAGAATCCTGCTTATTCTGCTTTTTCTACTTCTGCGATAGCGTCCTTTTTCATAGGAATACGACAGTTTTTGTTGTTACCGAATTCTACGATTACATCTTCATCTGTAAGGTCGATGATAATTCCGTAGAAACCGCTTGTTGTAACGATTGCATCACCTACTGCCATATCTGCAAGCATTGCTGCTACTCTTTTCTGTTCTTTTTTCTGTGGTCTGATTGCCACAAAGTACATGAATGCACCAAAGATTACGATATATGCAATCATAATACCCCAGCCGCCACCTGTTTGTGTTGCTAATAAGTTCATAGTAATTCCTCCAAGATTTTATAAACTTTTACCATTTTACATGAGAAACCGCCTTTCGGCAAGCTTTTTACAAATATTTTATAGTTTATTTTATAGTTTTTTCATCTCCGGCAGCTCTATACGCCGTAAAATGCTTTGATATTGTCAACTTTTGCGCTCATATTGACAAGAAGCGCATCCAGAACCGTCATTGCTGCCATACATTCTACTACTACAACGGCTCTTGGAACGATGACAGGATCATGTCTTCCTTTGATATTTACTGAAATATTCTCACCGGATTTATTCACCGTTTCCTGAGACGCAAAGATTGATGGGGTTGGTTTTACCGCTGCACGAAATATAATTTCACTTCCATCGGAGATACCGCCCAAAATTCCCCCTGCGTGATTTGTCTTCTTCCCAAGTGCTCCTTCATTATTATAATAGAAGGCATCATTATTGCTAAGACCTGTAGACTCTGCAACCGCAAAACCGTCTCCGATTTCAAATCCCTTGACTGCACCGATGGAAAGAATCGCCTTTCCTAAATTTGCACTCAGCTTTTCAAAGCATGGTTCTCCAAGCCCCGCTGGTACTCCATTGATTCTGCATTCGATGACACCGCCGGAAGAATTCTGTGACTCCATACATTTTACCAGATATTCTGATGCAGCAGCTGCTGCTGTCTCATCCGGCATACACACTTCATTTTCGAAACGCTGTTCTAAATCAAATTTTTCATAGGATATCCCCACAGGTCCGATGGATTTTGTGTAGGCATCCACAGTAATTCCCATTTCCTGAAGCATTTTGGCTGCAATGGCGCCTGCTGCTACACGTCCAATGGTCTCTCGTCCCGAAGAACGTCCGCCACCGGTATAATCTCTGAAACCATATTTACAGTCATAGGTATAATCCGCATGCCCCGGTCTGTAATAGGAAGCGATTTCACTATAATCTTTACTTCTCTGGGTTTTGTTAAACACCACCATGGAAATCGGCGTTCCCGTTGTTTTTCCTTCAAAAACACCTGATAAGATTTCTACACAGTCATCTTCTTTTCGAGGTGTGGTAAAGCGGGAAGTTCCCGGCTTTCTTCTATTTAAATAGATCTGAATATCTTCTTCACAAAGGGCAAGTCCAGCCGGACATCCGTCCACCACAACACCCACTCCTTTTCCATGGGATTCACCCCATGTGGTCACTCTGAAAAGATTACCAAATCCTGATCCTGCTGCCATAAATTCTTCCTCATTTCTTCCAATTGACGAAAGTTCCACTTTCACTTATACTAGATTAGAACTATATTCAAGAATTATATGCTATAAAACAGGAGATTTCAATGTATAAATTAATCAAACGCGAAGGAATGGCTAAACGCGGTGAATTCCATACCGTTCACGGTGTGATCCAGACACCGGTATTTATGAACGTTGGAACCGTTGCTGCAATCAAAGGTGCTGTATCTACAGAAGATTTAGAAGCGATCGGCTGTCAGGTAGAGCTTTCCAATACCTATCATTTACATGTTCGTCCAGGTGACAAGCTCATCAAAGAATTTGGCGGACTTCACAAATTCATGAACTGGGAAAGACCAATTCTGACCGATTCCGGCGGATTCCAGGTATTCTCCCTTGCAAAAATGAGAAAAATCAAAGAAGAAGGGGTTTATTTTAACTCTCATATTGATGGCCGCAAGATTTTCATGGGACCGGAAGAAAGTATGCAGATCCAGTCCAATTTAGGCTCTACCATCGCCATGGCATTTGATGAATGTCCTAGCAGTGTTGCTGAAAGAAGCTATATCGAAAATTCTGTCGCACGTACAACCAGATGGCTGCAGCGCTGTAAAGATGAAATGGCACGTTTAAACAGTCTGGAAGATACCATCAACAAAAACCAGATGCTCTTTGGTATCAATCAGGGTGGTATTTTAGAAGATGTTCGTATTGAACACGCAAAAATCATTTCCGAAATGGACTTAGACGGCTACGCACTTGGCGGACTTGCTGTTGGAGAAAGCCACGAGGATATGTACCGCATCATCGAGGCAACCGTTCCATATCTTCCGGTTGAAAAACCAACTTACCTGATGGGCGTTGGTACACCTCAGAATATTTTAGAAGCAGTCGAACGCGGTGTTGATTTCTTTGACTGCGTATATCCTAGCCGTAATGGACGTCATGGTCATGTATATACAAATCATGGCAAGTTAAACCTGTTCAACGCAAAATACGAATTAGACGAGCGACCAATCGAAGAAGGCTGTCAGTGCCCTGCATGCCGCCGCTACTCCCGTGCTTACATCAGACATTTACTGAAAGCAAAAGAGATGCTTGGCATGAGACTCTGTGTACTTCATAACCTTTACTTCTATAACCAGATGATGCAGGAAATCCGCGACGCACTGGACGAAGGCAGATTCGCTGAATACAAAAAACAGAAGCTTGCCGGAATGGAAGAAAATGCAAAATAATAGAGACTATTTATTCGACAACTACAAGGTGTTGTTAATACTCCTTGTAGTTGTTGGTCATTTTATAGGACCAAGTGTCGGTTGTAATAACTTTTTGCGGATTTTAAAGTGGATCATTGTATCCTTTCATATGCCGGCATTTATTTTTATTTCAGGCTATTTTTCCAAAAAAGAGCTTCCTATACTGAAAATCATCCAGAGATTCGCAATCCCCTATGTTGCTTATGAAATCATCTACTATCTCTGGTACACATTCGTTACCCACAAGGCAACCGGATTACATTTGTTAAAGCCAAAATTTACACTTTGGTATCTTCTGGCACTCTTTCTTTGGCGAATCGTTACTCCATATATCAAGAAAATTCCTTATCATATGCTTCTTGTATTTCTTGCAGGAATTCTGATCGGTTTTTCCAATATGGAAGATAATTTCCTTACCATCCCAAGAGCACTGGTCTTCTATCCGTTTTATCTTGCCGGAACATCTTTTGACAGAACCATGCTCACAAAATGGAGAACTTCCAGAGGAAAATGGATTGCTCTGATCTGTATTGTCCTTGTTACTGCACTCCTTTGTTTTATCGGGATGAAACGAATTGCTCCAATGCAGGTATTCTACGGAAGATATAATTATGTTTTCATGAAGCAGGGAATGCTTGAAGGTGTTTTATGGCGGATCCTGATGTATTTCATTGGATTTGCAATGACATTCTCGTTCATGATTTTATTGCCGGAGAAGCAACTGCCTGTTTCGTACATTGGTACCAGAACCATGGCAATCTATTTATTTCACGGATTGACCTATACTTATCTTGAGCAATGTACAAAATTATTAGAGAGTAGAAACAATTTCTTTGAAACAATTCTACTACTGACCTTCTGTGCTGCACTAACATGGTTCTTTTCTTTGAAACCATTTACAGCATTTACAAATTTATTTAGTAATTTTACATTTTCTCATTAAAAAACGGACTGCCAATTAAGGCAGTCCATTTATTTCGTCATCCTATTTTTCAACTATCAGCCAATCGTACATTTCTTCGTATTTCTGTGCGGATGCTTTCCATGAAAAGTCAGCACTCATCGCTCTTTCCACAATCTTGTTCCAATCACGTTTTTTGTTCTGGAAGATACCTTGCGCATAACGCACTCTGTCTAACATTTCATGTGCATTGTAGTTTGCAAAGCTAAAGCCTGTACCAGTCTTTTCATACTCATTGTATGGTTCTACAGTATCCTTTAAACCGCCAGTTTCTCGAACGATTGGAAGTGTACCGTATCTTAAGCTCATCAGCTGGCTAAGACCGCATGGCTCAAATGCAGATGGCATCAGGAATGCATCACAGGATGCATAAATCTTATGAGAAAGCGCTTCCGAATAGAAAATATTTGCAGAAACTCTTCCCTCGTATTTCCATGCAAAATGACGGAACATATTTTCATAACGTTCTTCACCTGTACCAAGAACTACCAGTTCCACATTTTCATCTGCACATAATTCATCCATCACATAAGCAATCAGGTCAAACCCTTTCTGATCAGTCAGACGGGAAACGATACCGATCAGGAATTTGCCATCTCCTGCTTCCAGACCAAGTTCTTTCTGCAATGCACGTTTATTCTTAATTTTATTTTTTCTAAAGTCTGACACATCATAGTTCGCAGTAATCTGTTTATCAGTCTTTGGATTATAATCTTCGTAATCAATACCGTTTACGATACCTCTAAGATCACCGGATCTTGCATTGAGCAGTCCGTCTAAGGCTTCGCCGTAATGCGGTGTTTTAATTTCCTCTGCGTAAGTATTACTTACCGTAGTAATTACATCAGCATATACAAGACCGCCTTTTAAATAGCTGGCGTCCCCGTATAATTCCAGTTTATCAGAAGTAAAGTATTCATCTCCAAGGCCTGTGACGTCTTTGATTTCTGACATGATCCAGCGTCCCTGGAATTTCAGGTTATGAATCGTCATAACCGTTTTCATATTTTTATAAAATTCGTTATCTTTATAATCAACTTTTAAATGTACCGGAATCAAACCTGTCTGCCAGTCATGACAGTGGATCACATCCGGCTGGAATCCAATCACTGGGAGCGCTTCCAACACAGCTCTTGAAAAATATGCAAATTTTTCACTGTCCTGATACATCTCACCATATGGTTTTGGACCTGCAAAATAATATTCATTATCAATAAAATAATATTTTACGCCATCGTATTCCATCTCTTCGATGCCGGCATACTGTGTTCTCCAGTTCATTTTCACATAATATTTATCAATAAATTTCATCTGATCACTCAGTTCCTGGCGAATACATAAGTATTTCGGAATCATAACACGTACATCATACTTTTCTTTATCAAAATATTTTGGCAAAGAACCTACTACATC
>CAZYUZ010000133.1:0-6214 GCA_964650775.1 uncultured Lachnoclostridium sp.
GGAGCATGGAAATGGCATGGATTGACACCGCATAATCAATACAGTCTTCATACAAGTAAAGCTGCGATGACATCATGTATCAAAAATCAAATAAAAGATATTGTAATCACCTGCTGGGGGGATGATGGTGCGGAGGCAAGTGCATTTTCTGTACTTCCAGCGTTGTATGCAAATGCTGAATATTTATATACACAGAACACAGATATGAACCCAATGGCATTTGAGAAAGATAAATTTGAAGTTTTAACTGGAATAACATTTGATGCTTTCATGGAATTGGATGAAGCAAATATTCTTCCAGAAGATGGTAAATTCCCAAGCAATTGTGGTAAGTATTTTCTATACAATGACCCATTAATCGGAACATTTGATTCTGTAGCGCCAGAAGATGTTTCTGATTATTATGATACAGTTTCTAGAAAACTTAAATTATATTCAAAAAATAAGAACTTTGGATATATTTTTAAAACTCAGTCATTATTATGCAGCGTGCTGGCTATGAAAGCAGATTTAGGACGACGTATTCGATTTGCGTATACATCCGGAGATAAAGCTGGTTTGACAGAAATTGCAGAAACTGTATTGCCTGAACTTATAGTTCGTATAGATGAATTTTATGCAGCAATGGAAGAACAATGGAATACGGAAAATAAGTCTTTTGGATTTGAAGTACAATGTGTACGATTGGGAGGCGTGAAGCAACGCTTGTTATATGTAAAAACAATGTTATTACGCTACTTATCGGGCGAAATAACACAAATTGACGAATTGGAAACTGCTTATCTTCCATATGCATATACGGAAGCGAAAACGGCAGACAAGCTGGCATATAATCTTTGGAGAAATATGATTACGCCTTCCGTAACTGCATGGTAATAAACATTTTTTATACAGAAGTGATAGAAGGAGCAGAAAATGGGTTATATTGGAATTGATATAGGCGGAACCCAAGTGAAGATAGGCCTCGTGAATACAGAAGGAATCGTTGAATCAATGGGAACTTTTGATGTAGCATTTGATCATTACGATACGCCAATCATTGAAACTGTAAAGAAACGTCTGGTAGAATTTGTCGAGGCAAATCAAATTAGGGAAGATCAGATAGCTGGTATTGGGGTATCAGCCACTGGTCAGATTGATGTAAAAAATGGAATAGTAATTGGTGCAGCAGGACATATCAAGAATTGGGAAGGATGTCGAATAAAGGATCATATCAAAAGCCTTTATTCAGTACCAGTTAGTGTAATGAATGATGCGAATTGTGCAGCATTGGCGGAACAGTGGATTGGCGGGGCTAAGGAAATTTCAGATTCTATTATGATAACAGTCGGAACTGGTGTTGGAGGAGGCATTATTGTTAACTCTGAAATATTGTGTGGTTGTGGTGGCGGAGCTGGAGAACTCGGTCATTTAACGATTCGTAACAATGGTGTGAAATGTTCTTGTGGTAATAGGGGATGTTATGAACAGTATGCATCTACAACCGCTTTAGTAAAAATGGTAAGACAACAAGTAAAAAAAGGTTTAATAGCCGCTGAACTGTTTGAAGAAGGTGTTATTAATGGTCGTACTATTTTTTCAGCAATAGAACAGGATGATATGTTACAACAATGCGTTCATAAGTGGATTGGTTATGTGGCTGACGGTCTAGTGGGTCTGATTCATACATTTGATCCAGAAGTAGTTCTTATTGGTGGCGGTGTTAGTGCACAGCAAGAACATTTTATTGAACCTTTGAGAGCACAAATAAAGAGTCGAGTTATGCCAGAATATGCAAAGCGTGTGAGGATTGAAGCGGCGACTTCGGGCAACAATGCAGGGATGATAGGGGCAGTCTATTACTGCATCAGACATGGAAATTAATGCGAAAAAATGTTAGCCAAAGGGAGAGAGAAAGCATGGAAATGAAAGAATTCTATCTGAACGAACTGGATGTTCGATTATCTGGCAGGATGTTATTTCGTGATAATGCATTGTATATATTACATGCGGCAGGATTCGTGGAATTTGAGTTTGTCGGTAAAAGAATCGAAGCAGAGATAGAGTCTGAAGGCGGAAACGATGAATTTGAAGCATGGATGGGAATATATGTAGACGACTTGGAACATTTTTATCAAAGAGTTTCTATAGGAAAAGGAAGCAAGTGGTATCTTCTATGGAGCAGTGAAGAAGCAAGAAAAATACGTATTCGAATTGTGAAGTTATCGGAAAACCAATATGCCTATATGGCTATCAAGAAAATTCGCATGGATAAGGAAGCTGTAGTTACCAGAGTAGCAGAACAAGCGAAACGAATCGAATTTATTGGCGATTCCATCACTTGTGGCTATGGAAATGAAGGAAAGGTTGGAGACGGGTTTTTGACAAAAACAGAAAATCCGTTAAAAGCCTATGCAGTATTGACAGCTCAGAAATTGAATTGTGATTTTACACTTGTAGCATGGAGCGGGATAGGAGTAATTTCAAGTTGGGTAGAACCAATGTGTGAAGAACCGAACACGGAGGTACTGGCTCCTATCGTATATCCATATGTGGACTTTAGTTTGTATTCTAGAATGGGATGGGAACCAAAGGAATATTATGCATATGAAGAAGATCGATGTGATTTGATTGTAGTAAATCTCGGAACAAATGACGCGAGTTATACGAAAGAATATGCTGATAGGAAAAATAATTTTTTGGAAGGATATGTAAGTTTTTTGCGTTATTTACGTCAGACACATGCTGAGAAGCCGATTGTGTGTACGGCGGGAGCGATTCTCGATACCTTAAATGCCGAAATCGAGGAAGCCGTTCGAAGAGTTCAGATAGAAGCTAAGGATCCTCACCTATATTACATGCAGTTTTCACCGAAAAATGCAGAAGATGGAGAGGGTGCAGTAGGGCATCCCTCGCTATTGAGACATGAGAAAATGGCAAGTCAATTAGCAGATTGGATTCAAAAAAATGTTATCTTTTGACATGGATTTGTCAGCTAGATAAGGAGAGGAAGGATGTAGGAATATGTCTAAAAAAGTAGTATTAAGATTTGCAGTCATGAGCGATGTGCATGTCGGTCATACAGAAGATGTGGAGGCAATACGTTTCGGTAAGGCAATGGAAGCGTGTTATACATATGCCGCAACACAGGAATATAACCCTTTGGACATTTTATTGGTTGCAGGGGATATGACTAAGTGTGGTTATGAGCATGAAATGATTGCATTTAAGGAACTCCTTGATAAAAACATCAGAGAGGAAACAAGAGCTTTGTTGGTGATGGGAAATCATGAGTACTTTGTAGAGACAGGAAAACAGGTTAGCGACCGTTGGGAACGCATCATGGAGCAACCTATGAATACACACGAAGTAATAAATGGTTATCACTTTATTGGTATATCTCTGACATCTTATATGGGATACACGGATCAGAAGGAATGGGTGGAACGTGAGTTGAAAAAAGCGGTTGAGGATACTCCTGAACAACCAGTTTTTGTGCAACAGCATTATCATGTGTCGAATACAGTATATGGTTCGGATCTTTGGGGCACATCGTGCTTGAATGAGATATTCGATCAATATCCACAAATCATTCATTTTTCTGGACACTCACATTATCCGATTAATGATCCGCGTTCTATCTGGCAGGGAACCTTTACGGCTTTAGGATGTGGAACGCTCAGCTATTTTGAACTTGAGCCAGGAATGGTTTATGGTTCGATTCCACCAAAAGCAACTGACGCATTTCAGTTCTATATTGTAGAAGTGCAGGAAGATCACTCAGTAACAATCAAGGCGTATGATGGAATTACAGAAAAGTTTTTCGATTTTGAATATAGAATAGAACCTCCGTTTGTCCCAGAAAAATTTGTATACACAAATATAAGAGAGAGGGAAGCTGATAAACCTCATTTTGCAGAGGAAGCACAAGTATGTATAGAAGCTGTTACAGATAAAACAGTGAAAATTACTATTCCACAAGCGTTGGATAATGAATGTATTCATAGTTATCGTTTTGACTTTTATAAAGGGGACAAGTTTGAAACTAGTGCATCTATTTGGTCGGAGTTTTATTTTCTAGATATGCCAAAAGTATTATCACAAGAGTTTGCTGAATTGGAGTCAAATACAAACTATAGAGTAAATATCACAGCAATTGACTCTTGGGGCAAGGAATGTGATAAACCACTAAAAGCTGAATTCAGAACAGAAGGAGATTAATATGAAGTCATTAAATTGTAAACCAGTTGCGACGGGTGATTTCATTCAACCGCCAATGTGTGAAAACTGGGGAGTAGCGGAATTCAACGCGCATTTTGATATGCTTAAAGAAGCAGGTATTAATACCTTCATTTTACAGTGGACAGGAGAAGTGGAGCGCGGCGGAATTAAAACGATTCATCATCGAAGCAGCTACTTGGCAAAGGATTATGCACATCATCTGGAAGAGTATAAAGAATATCCGGATATGCTCGGAAATTTATTAGAGTCTGCAAAAAAGAAACAAATGCAAGTTTTTATTGGACTTCCTATGATAACTGGGCAGGAATGGTGGAATCTTAAATTTAAAGAAGAAGCATGGCGTGACACCTACTGTAACTATACAGCAGCTTTTGCAAAAGAAATTTATGAGACTTATTATGAACAGTACAAAGAAATCATTGCAGGGTTTTACTGGTGTCAGGAAATGTACACGAACAAGGATAGATTAGAAGAATATTGGGCAATAATGTTGAATAAGGATATTCAGATTTTAAATGAACTTAATCCAGAATTGCCAATTCTTATGTCACCATTTTACAGTCCATATCATAATGCTAGTCCAAAACAGATGGAAGAACAATGGATTTACCTATTGGAACATGTTGCTTTCCGTAAAGGAGATATTCTATGCCCACAGGATTCTTATGGTGCATTTGATTTTGATCTGAAGTATGTTGAAGAAGGGCTCGCGGCAATGAAAAAAGTATGTGAAGAAGATGGTCGTCTATCTTTTTGGGTAAACTGTGAAAATTTTGGAAAAGAATTAATACCTGGAGATATTAGCCGTTTTGTAGCACAACTTCATTTGGCAGCAGAATACGGTAAAAAAATGGTTACATTTTCTTATTCTCACTATTACAATCCAACAAATGAGAGGGGAAAATTGAACCATGAGGCATATTGTAGGTATGCAGCCCGATTTGCATGTTGGGACAAAGTATAAAGGACGAAAAAAGAACGTTACGATTCGAGAAACCGTAGCGTTTTTTTATAATGGAAAGGTGTTTCATTTCATGAGATTTTAATGTAAAATAAAGAATATTATTTCATACAATGATTGTAACGAGGAAAATGATGGATTGTCAAAGATACTATAAGCAACAGGTTTTATTTCTGGCTGAAAAATTAAACCTGCAACTACCAGTAAGAAGAAAACTAGAGAATTGCTGCATGGAACTACCGTGGGAAACATTAAAGAAAAGAATTGTACAGCTTACGGATGTTCACTGCGCAGAAAAAATACAAATACAGTTATCAAAGGAGCTAGCGGTATATAATCGGGATGACGGGATGGCAGATTTGGCGGTGATGTTAGCTGCCGCTTCACATACGAAAGAGCAATATCGCAGTTGGCATATTCCTGAACAGATTTATTGGGATACGATGGGATGTTTTCGACGATTTATGGAAGAAACTTACAAGAATACCAATGAGTGGAAATTTGATAGAGCATTTTGGACTTGGAGACAAACAGCTTGTTGTCTGTTTAGAATAGGGACACTCGAGTTTGAATACAAAATTAATGATCAGAATAAGATTCCGGGTATGTTAGAAAAAGACATGATTATTAGTGTACATATTCCATCTGACTCGGAACTAACGTTGGATAATCTGGTTTCTTCATATGAGGCGATGTATCAATTTTTCAAAGAAAACCAACATACAGTGTGTTATAAGGGGATTCCCCAAGCGGTATTATGTCATACATGGTTATTAAGTCCCACATTACTTGAATTTCTACAACAGGACTCTAATATCCGAAGATTTGCGGCAGATTACGAAATTTTGGAAACAGATGATGACAATAGCGGGTGTTTAGAATGGTTATTTGAAGGAAAGAGTAACCTTGAGACATTGCCTGAGAATACAACTTTACAAAAGGATGTAAAAAAGTTTCTTTTGCAGGGAGGAACTATTGGTCATGGTTGGGGAAGACTAAAAAGAATATATTAAATAAAAGATTAAAACATGA
>CAZYUZ010000134.1:0-6076 GCA_964650775.1 uncultured Lachnoclostridium sp.
CTTAATTCGGAGTATAATCAATGTAAATCTATACTTAGGACAGGGTAGAAATGCTTGGAGAATGTCATGCACATGTGATCATGGATGCAAAAAATTATAAAGAGGCGGTTGCGCTGCATAGAAATGGTGTGGTGGAGGATGTGATTCACCGCTGTTTTTCTAACTATCAGAATGCAGGGATTTTTTTTGTGCGCGATGGCGGAGATGCCCTGGGGGTATCTAAAAGAGCAAAAGAACTTGCTATGAAATATGGAATCGAATATCTGACACCGATTTATGCAATCCATAAGAAAGGGCATTATGGAGGCATTGTAGGGCGTGCGTTTGAAGATATCAGAGGATATCAGGAACTGGTTTTAGCGGCAAAAAAATCGGGTGCTGATTTTATTAAGATTATGGTTAGTGGACTGATTGATTTTAGCCAGTACGGTGTGCTGACAGAAGAAGGCATCTCGCCGGAAGAAATCAGGGAGATGATTCGTATTGCTCATGAAGAAGGGATGGCTGTTATGGCACACTGTAATGGAGCCAGAACCATGGAGGCGGCAGCAAATGCAGGTGTTGACAGCATCGAGCATGGTGCGTATAGTGATGAACAGGCATTGTTAGCGATGGCAGAAAACCATGTCATCTGGACGCCGACAGTTTCTCCGATTGGAAATTTAAAGGGTGGAGGAAGGTTTGAGGATGATGTGACAGAAAAAATTACTGCTCATCATCTGGAAATGATCAAAAGATTTGTTGACCTTGGCGGTAACATTGCTCTTGGAAGTGATGCCGGAGCATGGAGAGTTCCCCACGTGGAAGGTCTTAGAACTGAATTAGAATATTTAAAACCAATTGTCAGCGAATCACATCTGGAAAAAACGGAGAGAATAATCAGAGAAAAATTTTCAAGAAGGAATTAATATATGATGCAGGAACAATTATCCAGAACCGAACTGCTTATTGGCAGTGAAGGATTGGAAAAGTTAAAAAATGCACGCGTTGCAGTGTTTGGCATTGGCGGTGTTGGCGGATATGTGGTGGAAGCACTGGCAAGAAGCGGCGTTGGCGCCTTTGACCTGATTGACAGCGACACGGTGGCATTGTCGAATTTAAACCGCCAGATCATTGCCACAAGAGATACCATTGGAAAATACAAGACAGAAGTGATGAGAGAGCGTATTCATTCTATTTGTCCGGATGTAAAAGTAGAAGTGCACAATTGCTTTTATTTGCCGGAAACGAGGGATGCGTTTGATTTTACACGGTATGATTATGTGGTAGATGCCGTTGATACGGTGACTGCCAAAATAGATCTGATCATGAGTGCCAAGGAGGCTGGAACTCCGGTCATCAGCAGTATGGGCGCCGGAAATAAAATGAATCCTGCCATGTTTGAGGTGGCAGACATTTATAAGACCAGCGTATGTCCTCTGGCAAAGGTCATGAGAAGAGAACTGAAGAAACGGGGAGTAGAGCATTTGAAGGTGGTCTATTCCAAAGAAGAAGCAATCAAAAGAGAAACTGACGAGAGAAAACCGGTGCCGGGAAGCATTGCATTTGTGCCATCCGTAGCAGGTCTGATCATCGCCAGTGAAGTAGTAAAGGATATCATCGGATGGAACAGCAGATAAAGAAAGAAAAAGTATATGAGCCATATCAGGAGATTGAAAGAGCTCTGATCAAAAAATTCAGAAAACCAATCTGGAGAAAATTCACACAGGCAATTAATGACTATGATCTGATTCAGGAGGGAGACCGAATTGCGGTCTGCATTTCCGGAGGGAAAGACTCCATGCTTCTTGCGAAGCTGATGCAGGAGCTGCAGCGCCATGGGAAATTCCCGTTTGAGCTTGTCTTTCTTGTAATGGATCCGGGCTATAATCCAAGAAATCGTAAAAAGATCGAAGATAATGCGAAGCTCCTTAACATTCCGATTACGGTGTTTGAAAGTCCGATTTTTAATTCTGTCGTGGAGATTGAAGACAATCCATGTTATTTATGTGCCCGTATGAGACGAGGGTATTTATATAAAAATGCGCAGGATTTAGGATGTAATAAAATCGCATTGGGGCATCATTTTGATGATGTGGTGGAAACGATTCTTATGGGAATGCTTTATGGAGCACAGATTCAGACTATGATGCCAAAGCTTCACAGTACGAACTTTGAAGGGATGGAACTGATTCGCCCAATGTATCTGATCAAAGAAGAAGACATTCTTGCCTGGAGAGATTATCACGAACTGGAATTTTTACAGTGTGCCTGTCGATTTACGGAAAAGATTTCTGAGGCAGAAGACGGTATCGGCGAATCCAAACGTCAGGAAATGAAAATGCTGATGAAACAGTTCCGGGAAACCAGCAAGCACATTGAAATGAATATTTTCAGAAGTGTGGAAAACGTAAATTTAAGTACAGTCATTGCCTATAAAAAGGATGGGGTAACACATCATTTCCTTGATACCTACGAAAAAATGTCCAATTCAGAGGAATAAATAGAATAAATAAAAAATTTATATTTATTTGCAAAATTTGGCTTCATGGTGTAAAATAATTAGAATGCTTGTATTATGTCTGAATATGAAACAATAAAATGAATGTTTAGAGGAATGAAAGAAGGTAAATATGGCTAAGAAAAACGATAATAACTTTAAAAAGGCAATGAATGAGCTTTTAGGTGCACCAGCAGAAAAAGAACCTGCAAAAGCACCGGTAAAGGAAACAATAAAAGTTGAAGAACCAAAGAAAGCAGCACCAGTTCAGGAACCAGTTGTTGTAAAAGCAGCAGCACCAAAATCATCTGGTGAGGTTGCCGTAATTCCAGCAGGAATGGTAATCACAGGAAATATCACAACACAGTCCGATATGCGTATCGAAGGAAGCATTGTTGGTGATATCGCATGTGAAGGAAATATTTTACTTTATGGAAATGTTGATGGTAATGTCAATGCAAACAACATTACAATCCACAGTGGCTCCATGAAAGGTGATGTATGTGTAAAAGCAGATGCGATTTTAGAAGAAGAATCTACATTAAAAGGTAACCTTACCGCAGTAAATGTAGTGTCTAATGCAAAATCACAGGGTCAGATCATCGCTTCCGGCACAGTGGAACTGAAAAATCAGGCATTTGTACATGGAGACATTACAGCTGCAACATTCTCTGTTACATCTGGAGCAAAGATCAAAGGTGCAGTAACAATTAATGAATAATGAGGAAATCATGGAAGAGAGATACATAGGAAGTGTCCGATTCTATAAACATCTGATTTTGTCAGTGGTGGGCCTGCTCATTTTAGTTCCTACCTGCCTTTGTATTGTACTGGCAGTATGGAATGTGAGACTCCACACAAAATATCAGGAAACAGCCGAAAAGCTGGCGGTCATTGAAGCGGAGCTTACGGACATTTATCAAAAGGTGAATGTAGCGGAAGTCCGGGATGATTATGCTGACAGCATGGTTGCTTCCAGTAAAAAGGTATTTGTCAGCAAAACAGTTTCCAAGGATGACTGGAATCTGATTCTGGTCAATGAAGATACTCCAATTCCGGAAGGTTTCGAAGTGAAATTGGAAAAAATCACAGGCGGTCAGTTGGTGGACGCCAGAATTGTGACACCGTTAAATGAAATGTTTACAGCAATGCGAGCAGAAGGACTTTCGCCAATGGTCTGTTCCGGATATCGTACGATCGAAAAACAGCATAATCTGTTTGAAGATGATATCAAGCAGCAGGTTCGTTTGGGTGCGACCTATGATCAGGCTTTTTATAAGGCAAAAGAGCAGACAGCTCTGCCAGGAGCCAGCGAGCATCATACAGGACTTGCAGTGGATATTGTAGGAAAGAGCCATCAGTCATTAAATGCTGCGCAGGCAAGAACCAAAGAAGCACTTTGGCTTGCAGAACACTGTGCGGAATACGGTTTTATTTTAAGATACCCGGCTGATAAAAAGGATATTACGGGAATTGCTTATGAATCATGGCATTTCAGATATGTGGGCGAAGAAGCTGCAGAGTACATCATGGAAAATAAAATTGCATTTGAAGAGTTTGTAGAAATGCTAAATTAAAGATTACATAGAGGTGTCGGGATTTCCCGGCACCTTTTATATCATCAGGATGGAGAATTATGATTTTTAGAAAAACAAAAACAGAAGATATTATAGCGGTCATGCGACTGATCGATCAGGCGAAAGATTATATGAAAGAACAGGGAATTGATCAGTGGCAGAACGGATATCCAAATGAGGCGGCAATTGCGAACGATATTGCCCATGATTACAGCTATGTTATGGAAGAGAATGGAAAAATCATTGGAACCATGGCAGTGATTTTTGATGGAGAACCAACTTACGAAAAGATTTATGAGGGCGCGTGGAGAACTGTAGAGGAACCTTATGCAGCAATTCACAGAGTAGCGGTTGATGCGGACTGTAAAGGTCAGGGCATAGCCGGAGCTATGATTGACGAAGTGGAGAAGATGTGCCGTGAAAGGGGCGTTCGCAGTTTGAAAAATGATACCCATAGAGATAACAAATCAATGCAGCGCATGCAGGCGAAGAACGGGTTTGAATATTGCGGTATCATTTATCTGGAAGATGGAGCAGAACGAATTGCATTTGAAAAAATTATAGAATTGTAAGGGAGCTGAAAAGCTCCCTTTACTAGTTTGGGAGAAAGCTTACTGTACAGCAGTTTCTGCGTATGCGGTCGTAACAAGTGCTTCATATGGAACCCGTGTATCCAGTTCCCCTGCTTCTACAAGAATATCCTGCAGCAATTCAAATGCATCCTGCTCAAAAATTAGATTCTCTTTCCATGTATCCTGCTCATAATAACGTTTTACGATGGTTGTAATCTGTGCAAGGTCCGTTTCGGCAAACTGTGGCTGGATAATCTGCGCAATTTCTTCCGGTGTATGACTGTTTACGTAATCCATCCCTTTTTGTAATGCGTTTGTAAAGCTTTGGATTATTTCAGGATTCTGTTCAATATAGCTTTTTCTTGCAGAAAAGGCGGTATAAGGCACATAGCCGGAAGCTTCCCCTAAAGAAGCTACAACGTATCCCGCACCTTCTGTTTCCAGTGCAGTGGCAGAAGGTTCAAATTCAACCGTAAAGTCGCCCTTTCCGCCTGAGAATGCCGCCGCGGTACTGCCAAAGTCGATGCTCTGGTCGATCTTTAAATCCTTTTCCGGGTCAATGCCGTTTTTCTTTAAGACATATTCAAAAACCATTTGAGGCATTCCTCCTTTACGCCCGCCAAGGACATAAGTACCTTTTAAATATTTCCACTGAAAGTTATTCATAGGTTTTCTGGAAACTATAAAGTTACCGGCACGCTGAGTCAGCTGGGCAAAGTTGATCAGATAGTCATCTGCATTTTGATTATATACATAGACGGTGCTCTCAGAGCCCATAAATGCAATGTCAGCTTCACCGGAGATTACAGCAGTTGTAACTTTGTCAGCACCAAATGCTGTCACAAGTTCCAGATCAATGCCTTCTTCCGCAAAATAGCCTTCTTCAATCGCCACATACATTGGTGCATAAAAGATAGAATGTGCCACTTCGCTTAAGGTTACCTTTGTCAGATTAGAATTTTCACCGGTGCCACAGGCAGTCAGAGCCAGGAGTGCCAGAATGGCAGCCAGTGCAAGAGATAAAATTTTTTTCATAGAAAAATCCTCCCGTTTATCATTAGCCAGTATATGCGAAAGAGGCGGGTAGTGTGAAAAAAAGGAAATCAATTTTTGATAGATTTTGTGAAGAATTAACTTTACATGTAGTTTTTAATACTATATAATGTGAAAAGAGCAGAGACAAATAGATGCAATAGCAAACATTATGCTTGCATAAATGCTTGCTATTGTATCTATTTGTTGAGCGAAGCCAACCTTGAAATCTTTGATTTCGAGGTCTGCTCTTTTCGAAAATGAGGTGAGAGTTTTGAATATTGAATCTAATAGAATGTTAGAAAGTATTTTGGAAAGCCTTTCCAAAATGGAATATATAAAATCTTCAAAAATTCCGAATATTTCAGAAAGAGCAGTCATCACATTTTTTACAGAGGCACTTATACTGCTGCTTT
>CAZYUZ010000135.1:0-6070 GCA_964650775.1 uncultured Lachnoclostridium sp.
CAATAGATAACTTTAAGTCTTCTTTGTCAGTATGGATTTTTTCAAGACCTGGAAGGATCGCATATAACCAACCAGCGGCCTGCATTCTTTCGTAGTTGAAAGAAGCCTGTAAGTTCAGAGAACGCCATACCATTTTGTTAAGAGTCTTTTTATCCAGCGGCTGAGCTGGTGTCAAATTTCTGTAATTAGATGCCATCCTCGTCACCTCCTGCATTTCCACCGCCACATGCTCTCATAGCAACACGTGTCTGGAAGTCATAAAGTGCTAAAGCAATACCGAACATAGCGATCAGGACTAATGCGGATCCGCTTAATCCTGGGATGTAACCGATAATTGTTGCTAAAGCAAAGCCTGCGAAATAAATTCCCCAGAAATCATTAGATAACATGATACGAAGTAATGTAGCGAAACCTACATATCTCATCATACCACCTGCTGCACTTAAACCGTTCATGAACCATGCAAACTGTGAAGCAAGGTTGTTTAATGTTTCGCCAAGAGCTGAACCACCAATTAAACCAGCTACGCAAACAACTGCGAAGAGTAAACCAAGTGCGCCCATAGCCATGTAGTTCAAACGAACGATACCTTTTGTATCTGCGTTTTCAGCACATTTGTCTGCTTTTGCCATGAGTGGAGACATTACAGAGAAGAGTAATGTTACCATGTACTGGCCGATAAGAGCAAATGGAACTGCAAGACCAACTGCTGCAGAAGTTTCAAGACCTGAAGCAACTGCAAATACAGTAGCCATAACACCACCGATAACTGCGTTAGGTGGCTGAGCACCACCAACTGGCATGTTACCAATTGTCATTAACTGATATGTACCACCAACTACTAAACCTGTCTGAAGGTCGCCAAGGATAGCGCCGATAACAGCACCAGTTACGATTGGCTGATACAGGGATTCTAAAAGATCGAACTGGTCGATAGCCACGATGAAAGACCATACAGCAACCAGAATAATCTGAATAGCATTAAAATCCATAAACCTTATTCTCCTTTCATAAGACCACTTCAGCGGGTCTTATCACTATAAATTTGCATCTAAACCTTATTTAAAAAGTTTTTCAATGCTTTCTGCACCTTCGGATGGAACTCTTCTGATTTCAAGTTCAACACCGAGGTCGCGTAATTTTGCAAATGCAGCAACATCAGCATCATCAACAGCTACAGAACCTGCAACCTGACGTTTGCCTTCTGCCATATGCATATTGCCAATATTGACTTTTTTGATTGGTACTCCGCCTTCAACAAGTCTTAAAACATCCTGAGGATTTTCACATACGATGAAAATCATCTGTTTGTCAGAAGCTTTGTGAATAGTAGCGCAAGTCTTTTCGATTGTCCAGTAACGCATAGCAGCATAAGAAGGAGCAGCCATATCCATAAGACCCTGACGAAGTGTGTTACCAGCAACTTCATCATTAGCTACAAGAATAAGATTTGCTCCGATGCTTCCGCACCACTGTGTCGCAACCTGACCATGTACCAGTCGGTTGTCAATTCGTGTTAAAACAATATTAGGCATTTTAACTCCCCTCCTTGATTATGATTCCCCCCTGAAAACCCAGTTCAGAGTATAGTTAATTATAATTCTTAATCGTCTTAATTGTCTTTGTGATTTTTATGGAAATTCTTGCTTATTTTAGTTTTTTTCAAGATTATTTTTACTTTTTTCACATTATTTTTCTAGTTTTATGGACATTTTGCACAAATATGTTATAATAAAATTTATTGGAGGTAGTAAAATGCAACATAAAACATCCAGCTCATTTTTTGCGAAATATGGTTCTGTTTACGCTGACCCGATCGACCTCGAAAAAACCAATATGATCTGCCGTGAAACTGAAGGTACAATCAAAGAAAGTATCTCCCTTTTCAACTGTTTTGACTGTGAAGTATACATTGAAGTCCAGTCCGGCATGGCCGCACTGATTGTGAGTGAAATGCCTGAAACCGATACTTTTGAAGCATTTGCAATCCACCGCTTCGTCAGATTAAAACCTCATATTTATTTTCAGGTAGCTGCCGTAAGCTCTCATGTAACCTATCGCCTGATCACGGAAGATGAATATATCGCTTCTCCTCAGCTGATCACTCCAGCCTACCATTTTAACCGCATCCTTCCACAAGTACGCGTGAAAGAAATTTTAGGTTATTATTACTCCATTCGCGATTCTGGTTATTGTTTTGACGGAGAAGCTCACAGCTATTATGAACTTACCTATGTAGACCGTGGTACTCTGACTACCGAAATCGACGGAAAATCTTATGAATTAAAAGAAAGAGAACTGATTATCTACGGACCAAATCAGTACCATAATCAGAAGATCAGAGAAGGAACTTCCTGTTCCTATGTGACTGTGCTTTTTGAGTTGGAACCGGATGTCAGCCATTTCGATTTTCTTTTAAATAAAATCTTTCCATATACCAAAAAGATTCATACATTGATGAAAACTTTTGTAAACGAAAGTTCTACGTTTACACCATATATGGACAGTCTGCTTTTATGTCTGTTCCAGGAAATAGTCATTCGCCTACTGCAGAGCGAATACATCTCAGAAACACCTGATAAGAAGCCTGTGACAGATGCACGCCAGCACTATCACGATGAGCTTCTTGAGCAGATCCTGACTTACATAGACGAAGTGATTTATGAACCGATCACGGTCGGAGAAATCTGTCAGAAATTCTCCATGTCCAGATCTTCTCTTCAGATTCTCTTTAATGAAAATCTGAACCAGACACCAAAGAAATATATTAACGAACTCAAGCTGGAAAAGAGCCGCCAGATGATCAGCGAGGGCCTTTATACCATCAGTGAGATTGCACTGATGCTTGGCTTTAACTCCATCCACTATTTTTCCAGAGCATTTACCCAGAAATATAATATGGCACCGACAGAATATGCAAAGACCATATTCAAAAGCTAGCCATTCACCAAAGTAAGGAGAATCAATATGAAAATCGGCGTTGTTGGAAACGGTATGATCGTTGGAATGTTCCTGCATGATGCAGCACTGGTAGACGGAGCAGAAATTGTCGCTCTCTGCGTGCGTCCACACAGCCTTGAAAAGGGGCAGAAAATTGCAGAAGAACACAAAATTCCTTTAGTTGAAACTGATTATGATGCTTTTCTTAAAAATCCGGAAATCGAAACCGTATATGTAGGCATCGCAAACCTTGTACATTATGAATATGCAAAAAAAGCTTTAGAAGCCGGCAAACATGTCATTCTTGAAAAACCATTTACGGTAAATGGTGCTGAAGCAAGAGAACTCGCAGCCATTGCAAAAGAGAAAAATCTCTTTATCTGGGAGGCATTTATCATTCCATACCTTCCTGCATATTCTGCTGTCAAAGATGCTGTTGCAAAAGTCGGAAATGTCAAACTGATACATTCAAACTACAGTAAGATTTCCAGCCGTTACGCGCAATATTTAAGCGGTGTAATTTTACCGGCATTTGACCTTTCACTGGCAGGCGGTGCACTCTATGACCTGAATATTTACAATCTTCACTTTACAGTGAGTCTTTTTGGAAAACCAAAAGCTGCTCACTACTATCCAACCAAAGGATATAACGGCGTAGATACTTCCGGTATCGCTGTTTTAGAATATGATAATTTCAGTGCAGTCTGCTCTGCTGCCAAGGATTCTACCAGCCCTTCCGGATTCGTCATTCAGGGCGATGCCGGTACGCTTCGCGGCGAAGGCTCTGTAAGTACTTTATCTAAAATCTGCTTCTCTGATAAAAGCGGAGAAACTACACTTGCAGAATTTGATGGAAAGATCAAGCTTTCCTATGAATTAACTGAATTTATCAGACAGTTTGAAGCAAAGGATTATGCATCCTGCTATGAAATGTTAGACCATTCTGTTGCAGTTACAGAAGTGGTTGATGAACTGCTCAAATAAAATCTTTGTCTACAGTCTGAGAGGGAAAACCGAATCGGTTTTCCCTCTTAATTATTTTACGATTAATTTTTAATCAGTGACTGAATTGCATATCTAGAAATGGTAATAACTGTTCCCTTTGCCACTTCTACATTTACCACTTCATCATTGTCGTTAATTCCTACGACTTTCCCAAAAATACCACCGCAGCAAATAACCTTACAGCCGATTGCAAGTTCTGTATGAACTTCTTCCAGCTCATCACGACGTTTTCTAACGTTCACTGCTGATAACAGCGAAAGCCCAAGTGCTACTACAACAACAATGACAAATAATGTAGCACAAGTCCAGCCAATTACTTCCCAATTCATATATTAGATACCATCCTCATCATCTTCTGGTTCGTTGTTAGAAACTGCAAGTTCGAAACGAACGATGCTGTCTTTTCCTTCTGGAATCATAGCTTCTGCTAAATCCAGCGGATTATCGAATACAGATGTCATTGTAGCACTTGCTACGAGTAATGGAAGGTTTGTTCCGGAGATAACTTCGATTACCTGATCTGGACGTTCGAATTTTAATTCAACAGCTGTTTTGAATGGTGATCCGCCTGGTAAGTCAGAAAGAACTAAAACACCATCATATTCTTTTAATGAATCAAAAGCTTTTGCGAGGTTGTCTTTTAATACTTCGATAGAGTGGTCTGATTCGAAATCAACATAAGCTACGTTTGTCTGTGCACCAGCGATTAATTCTAAACTTGAGTAAAGGCCTGTTGCGAAATGGCCATGACCTGTGATTAATAATGCAAGCATTTTGTAAATCCTCCTAAAATATTATTTTGCGTATGGATATAAGATAACACCTTTAACAACACGGTTAACTTCACCTGTTGGGCATGGATTATCTGGTGTAATGTCAAGTGACAGA
Organism: uncultured Lachnoclostridium sp.; assembly: GCA_964650775.1. Taxonomy (GTDB): domain Bacteria; phylum Bacillota; class Clostridia; order Lachnospirales; family Lachnospiraceae; genus HGM12587. Next base: position 4,834 of record CAZYUZ010000135.1, read on the forward strand.
GATTTCAATGTTGCAAGTGTCTGTGCAAATAAGATGAAATCTAATCCAAGGATTACGTTATCTTTTGCATCGCCAGAGTTGATCTGAATCTGGTAATCAACATAGGCATCTAAGCCTTCGCATGCTGTGTTGTAAACTGCAACGATCTTATTAGCTTTTCTCTGAGGACCCATTTCTTTGATTAAGTCCAATTCATATTTTCTCTGATATTCATCATCGCTTAAGTAAACAACTGTTAATGTTGTATCATCGATGATAGATTTTGGTCCGTGACGGAATCCAAGTGGTGTATCGTACATTGTAGCAACTTTACCAGCTGTTAATTCAAGCATCTTTAATGCAGATTCCTGAGCAACACCTTTCAGTCCTACTGCACCAAGGTATACGATACGTTCGAAGTTGAAGTCATCAACGATTGTCTGAACCTGACCATATTTGTTATCTAAGAAGTCCTGACCTGCAGCAATGATCTGATCAATGATTGCTGTAATTTCTTCTAACTTGTCTAAGTTGAATGCAAGGTAAGTTGCAAGGTACATGTTAGAGAAGCTTGATGTCATAGCAAATGACTGGTCATGTGTTTCATCTGTTAAGTTGATAGCGAAACAGTTGTCAGCGCCTTCTGCACGTTTGGAAAGAGCACCGTTTTTGTTACATGTAACGAATAAGTGATATAAGTTTTCGCAAACTGCTTCTGCATTATCTACTGCACCTACAGATTCTGGAGAGTTTCCAGAACGTCCAAAGCTTACAAGGATTGTAGGTTTTGTTTTAGAAAGATAGTTTTCTGGTGCTGGAACGATATCTGTTGTTCCGAAAGATTTTGCTTTGTGATTGTATTTTGTATTTAAAGCCTGGTATAAAGAGTTTCCAACGAATTCACTTGTACCTGCACCTGTTAATACAATATCAAAGTCTTCGGCTTTAACTACCTGGTCAATGAAAGCCTGAAGCTCATCTTTGCATGCAGCGATCTGTGCGCAAGTTTTTTTCCAAGTAGCTGGCTGCTGATAAATTTCACTCAATGTGAATACTGATGAAGTAGCCTGCATTTTTTCATCAGAAATGTTAAAAATAGCCATCGTAAGTTTACCCCCTGTATTTGATTTCCTAATTTGGTTATTCTAATTTTATCAGAAACACTTGAAAAAACAATAGACCAATTAAAACTTCTAATTTTTCGTTTAAAAAATACAACTCTTTTCCTTAAGAAAATGCTATAATATACTACAGAAAA
>CAZYUZ010000136.1:0-2973 GCA_964650775.1 uncultured Lachnoclostridium sp.
TGTCAAGTATCTTTTGAAAAGTTAATAAAAATTTTAGAAAGTTGAGAATTGGGGAAAAATTTCGTAGATGTTGCAGGAAAGTGAAAAAACAGAAAATTTTTAATACGTTATGCGGAGATGTTGGAAAAATGAGGTTTTGGTGTTTTTGGAAAAAGTGCTATGCGTGACAATATATTTGTAGGGAATTTGGTATTGATTGATTTTCGGAATTTCTGATGTTATACTTACGATAGATTAAGAAGAAAATTATAATATGGAGATAAAATGAAGTATAAAACACTTGATTTATTCGCTGGTGCAGGAGGAATAACAGAGGGATTTCGTAAGGCAGGTTTTCAGTGTATACTTGCAAATGATTGTGATGAAGAGGCTCAACATACATTTTTATTTAATCATCCTAATACGCCATATATTTTAAGAGACATTAGAGAAGTAACGGAACATGATATTTTAGAAGTATCTCGATGTGAACGTGGAGAAATTGATGTTATTACAGGGGGACCGCCGTGCCAAGGATTTAGTCTTGCAGGACGTAGACTTTCTGATGACCCACGAAATGTTTTGTTTAAAGAATATGTTCGAATTACTAAAATGCTAAATCCTAAGGTTGTATTTTTTGAAAATGTTCATGGCATTACAAGTATGCAAAAAGGAAAGGTACTAGAGGCTCTTGTGGCAGCTTTTGAAGAAATTGGATATAAATGTGAGTATCGAGTGGTAAATGCAGCTGATTATGGAGTACCTCAATCTCGACCGCGATTTGTTTTGCTTGGTGTAAAAGGTAGGGATAAAGAGATTTCTTTTCCGAATCCAACACATGGGAAGAAAAAAGCAGGTGATTTTTTAGAATCCCACTTGTTTCCATACGTTACAGTAGAGGAAGCTTTTTCGGGTTTGCCTATTATTGATCAGGGTGAAGGAAATGAACAGATGCAGTCTATCGCAACCCAAAGTAGTTATTCACTTGAAAGACGTGGCGAGAGAGCGCCAGGAATAGTATATAATCATAGAGCAACTAGGCATTCCGCAGTTATTCAGGAGCGTTATGCATTAATTCCACAAGGATGTACAAATGCGGTTTTGCCGCCAGAAATTCGCACGAAAAAACAAAATGCATATAAACTTGACTTGTCACAAGTAAGTAGAACAGTTACTTGTAATTTTCGTACAGACCTTATTCATCCAACAATGAATAGAGGCTTGACTGTTCGTGAGGCAGCACGTTTGCAATCATTTGATGATGATTATTGTTTTTTTGGAAATCTTACACGTAAAGCAAGATGGCTTACACAAGATGACCAAGTAGGAAATGCAGTGCCACCTCTTATGGCTAAAGCTTTTGCAGAACATATTAAAACTACGATATTACCACAGTTTGAGGAGGAAAAATAATGGCAAATTCGGTGTCTCATAAGATAGGGGAACAGATTGGTGATTTTTTTGAATCCATAATTATAGAATATCTTTTACCTATTATTGAAGAAGAATCCGATTATTATTTAGATTATAATCATCCTCGCCCTGCAAGAAATAATGAGAAAATTCTTAAAGGTACGGATAGCGAGGGCAATGAACATCGTCTTGATATTGTTATTGAGTATGGCGGTACAGAAGAAATAAAAGGAATTCCAAAAGCATATATAGAAACTGCTTGGCGTAGATATACTAAGCATTCGAAAAATAAGGTACAAGAGATTTCGGGTGCAATTCTTCCGTTAGTGAGAACTTATGCAGAGAATATGCCTTTTTATGCTGCTATTTTAGCTGGTGAATTTACGAAAAATTCTCTTGACCAATTAAAATCGCAGGGATTTTTTGTTTTACATTTTACATATGATGAAATTGCTGATATTTATGCTGAAGAGGGGATTTCAATTAGGTGGAATGAAAAGACTACAATAGAAGAACTTGAAGAACTTTCTGATTATTTGGCTAACATTAGTGAAAATTCTAAAAATCGAATGAAGCAGTCATTCATCAGTAAGTATGCAAAAAAGTTAGAACGTCTTCGAATAGAGCTTAAAGAAACGCTTGAGATTGTTATAACAGAAGTAAGGGTTACACCTGTTCATGGAAAAACTAAAACATTAGCAACACCTAAAACGGCAATAAACTATATTGTAAAATATGATGAAGAAAGTGTGCAACCATTAATGCGTTATGAAATTTCGATAAGATATAGTAATGGACAAGAGTATGTGATGCGATGCATTACAAAACGTCAAGCGATTCAGTTTTTGACAAAATATGTAGAGGTTTAAAAGCAATAGTATTAAGAAGTCTGTGAATAAAATTCACGGACTTCTTAATTTTTAATTTTTTTGAGGATTTTGCACTGCTCGATTATACCGATTCCTTAACTGATTCTTCTTTGCCCCTACAAGGCGTTCCAGTTCGGAAATGGTGTAGTAATCATATCTGACATAATACACAATATCTTCGTCAGTAAGTTCTTTTCCGTCGAGATAGAATGTCTGACGTTTCCTGCCTGCCTTTTTAGCGGCTTTTTCTTCAAGAGCAGAGATTCTCTTGGAAAGAGCATGGATTTGTTCATCCTTGCGGCGATTTGATTCAATGAGCGCAGGAACAAGTTGATTGTAATTGATGGCGGTTGCCAGTAAATGTTGTAGCTCCTTATCGGTCATATCTTTGTATGGCTTTGGAGTTGGCATTCTAAGCAGCTTTCTGTCTTGGAAACTATTCATGGTAATAAATCCCCCTTTCGCGTTACCGAATTTTTGTAGTAACAATTTTAAGTTAATTTGTTAATGGGTTATTTGGATGAATTTCCAGTGAAAATCGAGGCTTTTTGGAAAATAAAAAATTCAAAGACGAATTTTTAGTAACTAATCAAGAAGTAATTAATAAAAAATAATTTTCCTAATTGTTTGTAAAATGTTTGTAGACAGTTGAAAAGGTTGCAGAAATCCCCTTATTTCCTTAGTTTTTTAAACCGACGAAAAGTTCGATTCC
>CAZYUZ010000136.1:3073-6064 GCA_964650775.1 uncultured Lachnoclostridium sp.
AAAGCCTATGTAGACGATTGAGTAAAAAATCACTATCTTATCATATACTAATATAATCGTATATTCAGATGGAATTTTTATGTTGATTTATATTGTAAAACCAGGTGATACCGTAAATTCAATCGCAGCGCAATACGGTATTTCCCAAAATACAATTATCTATGATAATCAGCTGGTGCCGCCCTATGTACTTGCGATAGGGCAGGCGCTTTTGCTGTCCGGAGTCATCAGTACGGCTTCTGCAGATGATATTTTAATCCCATTCGTAGAAGAAAAACGTTCTATTTATGTGGGTGGCTATGCCTACCCATTTATCAGTCCTTTTGTCTTGGAGCAGACACTTCCCTACCTTTCAGATTTATACATTTTTTCCTATGGATTTACTGCAGATGGAATGCTTCTGCCACCACTTTTAGATGACACATGGATGATTACCCGGGCAAAGCAATATGGTGTAGCACCGATTCTGACATTAACACCTTTCGGACCAGATGGGCAGTTCAATAACCGCCTCATTTCAGCAGTGGTAAATGACTTGGCAGCAAGACAACGGCTGAAAAATGAAATTGTAGATCAGATACAGCAACGAGGATTTGCAGGACTTGATATCGATTTTGAATTTATTCTGGCAAGTGATCGTCAGGCATTCGTAGATTTTGTCGTATATATGAGAGAAGCAGTGAATGCCTTAGGATATCCGGTATCTGTAGCGCTGGCACCAAAATATTCTGCCGACCAGCAGGGATTATTATATGAAGGGAAAGACTATCCGGCACTTGGAGAGGCAGCAGATTATGTGCTTTTAATGACCTACGAGTGGGGTTATAAATATGGTCCGCCTTTGGCGGTTGCTCCGCTAAATCAGGTACGTCGAGTGCTTGATTATGCAGTTACAGAAATTCCTCCGGAGAAAATCAATTTAGGTATCCCCAATTATGGGTATGATTGGTCATTACCATTTGTGCGAGGGGAGACTGCAGCGGAAACCATAGGAAATATTCAGGCTGTGCAGAGGGCTGTAGAAAACGGCGTGCCGATACAATACGATGAATTGTCACAGGCTCCATTTTATAATTATTTTCTTGAAAATGTAGAGCATGTAGTCTGGTTTGAAGATGTGCGTAGTATGAATGCTACGTTTGACCTGATTGAAGAATATAACTTAAGAGGAGCCAGTTACTGGACAATAATGCAATTGTTCTGGGCAAACTGGCTCCTTCTGGACGATAGGTTTATGATGTTGTGATATGGTTTTGTGAAGATAAGTCGAGGTTAAGCGAAGCCTCGAGACGTTCTTTACAAAACCATATAATAAAATTATAAATGAACTAGGCCATATCCGCGGCACATTTCTTTAACATTTCGCGAATCGGTAAATCGTAAGGACATCTTGTCTCGCAAGTGCCGCATTCGATACAGTCTTTTGCAGTGGCAGGCATTGCATGATAACGTGCTCTTGCCCAGTCTGCAAGGTCATATTTTCTTAAGTAGTTTACAAATAAGAAGTTTGACGGAATGTTGATGCCCTGTGGACATGGAGCACAGTAACCGCATCTTCTGCAGAACTGGCTGCCAAGTTCTTTGGCAATCTTCACGCATTCTTCTTTATCAGCATCGGAAAGCGGCTGGAAGATTTCTTCGGAAGCATTAGATAATACTTCGGCTGCGCTTCCCATACCCGGGATTGCGATGGTACAGTCCGGATTATTGAAAATGTAACGAAGAGCCAGTTTGGTATCATCTAAGTTACCGCCAGCCATTGGTTTCATAGCAATGAATCCAATATTTTTTTCGGTACATTCTTTCATCAGTTCGGCGCCCTGACTTTCTACAATGTTGAATGGGAACATCATTGTTTCAATCTTGTCTTCAAATTCACGAATCAGTCTTGCGAAGGCTTCTGTGCCATGTGCAGTTGCGCCGATGTGACCGATTTTCCCTTCTGCTTTTGCTTCTGCAAGAGCTTTGTAAGCACCGTTTTCGCCAAAGCATATGTCAAATTCTTCATCTGTTTTAATGTTATGAATCTGATAAAGGTCAATGTAATCTGTCTGAAGATTTTTAAGACTGATTTCGATGTCTGCTTTCATAGCATCGTAGGTTCTTGACATGGATTTTGTCGCGATGATCCATTTGTCACGATTGCCTTTGATAGCTTCGCCAAAATATTCTTCAGAGATTGTATATCCTCTGGCTGTATCAAGATAGTTGATGCCCTGTTCCATACATGCATTTACGATTTCTACAGCTTCTGCTTTGTCTGTTCTCTGAACAGGAATTCCGCCAAGTCCCACTACGGAAACTTTTAAACCTGTTTTACCTAAAGTTGTATATTTCATAGATTTCCACCTCTCGCTTAGATCTCATTTCCTTTAGTTTACCTAGAATTTTCCATAACTGCAATGGATAATTTGAGTTTTCTATGTATTACATGAGAAATTGTGTTAAAATAAAAAGATAAAATAGGGACAGAGAATGAAAATGAAGGTTTTGGGAAATTTAACATAAAGGAGAAGCGAATGAACATATTTGACATTATCGGACCTGTGATGGTAGGTCCGTCCAGTTCTCATACAGCAGGTGCGGTAAGAATTGGCTTTGTTTCAAGAAAACTTTTGGGAGAACCGGTACGATCGGTGAAGCTCTTATTATATGGAAGCTTTTTGGCAACAGGGAAAGGACATGGAACTGATCGCGCCTTGGTGGCAGGGCTTTTAGGGATGCTTCCAGATGATGAACGTGTGCCGTTTGCTTTTGAGGAAGCAGACCGCGCGGGGATGGCATTTGAATTTGGTGAAGCAAATTTGAAGGAAGCACATCCAAACAGTGTTGTACTGCAAATGACTGGGAAATGTGGTAGAGAGCTGGAAGTCATTGCGACATCTTTGGGTGGCGGCCGCATGAAGATCTGCCAGCTGGATGGCATGGAAGCGAATTTTTGTGCAGAATATCCAACGCTCATTGTGCAGAATTTAGACCAGCCGGGATGTG
>CAZYUZ010000137.1:0-5995 GCA_964650775.1 uncultured Lachnoclostridium sp.
ACTTACCGGATTTGCAAAGAATCTGCCAAATGGAGATGTCCTAATGGAGATTCAGGGACCGAAAAATAAGATTTTATATTTGATTCACTGCATGGAGTCGATTCCAAGAATTTCTATTGAGAATAAAGTGATTGATGAATTACCCCTAAAAGAAGAGAAGGAGTTTACGCCGGTTTATTAGGTTAAAAAAGTTATGGAGTATCAGAGTTTAAAACATACTTTTCGAAGTCGATGTAATAAAAGAAATGATTCAAGAAATGGAATAAAAAGTTTGAATTTCTGCACCAAAACTGCAACTCAGGTCTTGCATTTTAGGGAAAAGGATGCTAGACTACTTTTAATAAATATATGAACGGATAGTGATTGCAATAGCAAGCTAAACCTACATGAAGATACTGAAGAGGTATCTCTATGTAGGTTTTTTTAATATCAGGGAGAAGATATGGTTATGGTAAAAATACATAAGATTATCAATAACAATGTTGTTCAGATTGTTGATGATGGCGGTAGAGAAGTTATTGTCATGGGACGAGGAATCGCTTTTCAGAAAAAGGTCGGAGAATTTATAGATGAGAACAAAATAGACAAGCGTTTTTATCTGGCTGACAAGATACAATATGAAAAGTTTAAACAGTTTTTGAATATCATTCCACCAGAATATATCGAACTTGCGGATGACATCATCCAATATGCAAAGATTACAATTGATAAAAAATTCAGTGATGCACTTTATACATCGTTAAGTGATCATATTTATTCATCTATCACAAGATTTTTAGATGGAGTACAATTAAAAAATCCAATGCTTTGGGAAATCAAGCGTTTTTATGAGCCGGAATTCGAAGTGGGGATGAGAGCGTTGGAGCTCATTGAGGAACGCTTTAAATTAAAACTTCCGGAAGATGAAGCCGGATTTATTACAATGCATTTGGTGGATGCGGAGCTTACAAACTGTACATTAGATGATGTGTATGAGATTACAAAGATTATTCAGGATATTCACAATATAGTAAGATATTTCTTCAGGATCGAATTCGACACAAAGTCGGTACATTACTACCGCTTTGTGACACATATCAGATTTTTTGCTCAGCGTCTGGTGACAAAGACCACTTATGAAGACGATCAGGACGACAGCTTGCTGAATATTTTAAAGGTGAAATATAAAAATTCCTATAAATGTGTCTTGAAAATCGAAGAATATGTCAAAAAGAATTACAATCACGAAATCAGTAATGATGAAAAATTGTATTTGATGGTACATATTGAAAGAATGGTTTATAAGACGGAACAATAAGTTTTGAAAAAACATCAGAGGTAGTGACATTTGGTTGGCTAAACTGCTATGCGGAGGATGTGCATAGACTGATTGTTCAATAAATTAACAAATTAAATTAGGAGGGACAAAATGGGTAAATATGAAAATTTAGCCAAAAGTATTATCGCAAACGTTGGCGGTAAAGAAAACATTGTTTCACTTACACATTGTGTAACGAGGCTCCGTTTCCAGTTAAAAGACGAAGCAAAAGCAAATGATGATGTATTAAAGAATATGGATGGTGTTGTAACAGTCATGAAGACTGGTGAACAGTATCAGGTGGTGATTGGAAATCATGTTCCAGAAGTGTACAAAGATGTATGTGAGGTTGCTGGAATCAGTGGAAACGAAGCAGGTGCAGATGGACGTAAGAAAATGAGTTTTGGAGCAAAAGCTTTAGATTTGATCACAGGAATTTTCATGCCGTCAATTGGTATTCTTTGTGCCTGTGGTATTTTAAAAGGTGTGAATACTATACTGAGTATGACTGGTCTGGTAGATACTGCAAGTGGTCTGGGACAGTTACTTGCAGCTGCAGCAGATGCCATGTTCTTATTCTTCCCGATAATTTTGGGATATAACGCATTCAAGAAATTAGGCGGAAATCCATTCCTGGGAATGACCTTGGGAGCTGCATTATGCTATCCTGCAATTCAGGGCGTGGATTTGGTTGTGTTTGGAATGACAGTGAATGCGACTTATCAGAGTACTATTTTGCCAATTGTACTTTTGAGCTTTATTGCCGTTCCGTTTGAAAAATGGTTAAACAAAGTGATACCTGACGTGGTAAAAACTTTCGTAACTCCAGCGATTGTGTTGGCAATATGCTTGCCATTAGGATTTTGCGTTATTGGACCAGCTGCAAATATGCTTGGTGTAGGTATGACGACAGTTGTCAATGCTGTTTATAGAGTTTCTCCGATGATCGCCAGTGCGATTGTTGGTGGCTTATGGCAGGTATTAGTTATGATTGGATGCCATGCGGTTCTGGCAATGGCATTTGTTGTAGATCTGTTTGCAGGTAATCCGTCGCCGTTGTTAGCGGTTGTCAGCTTACCTTGTTTTGTACAGACGGGTGCAGTTCTTGCTATCTGGGTTAAGACAAAAGATAAGAAAATGAAAAATGTTGCACTCCCTGCATGGATTTCAGGAATTTTCGGTGTTACAGAACCAGCAATTTATGGTGTTACATTACCTAACGGAAAGCAGTTCGCTCTGACTTGTGTGGGTTCGGCTATTATCGGAGCACTTTCCTCCATTCTGGGTGTTCAATCATATACAATGGGAGGCATAGGTGTTTTCGCTATTCCTGGCATGATCAATCCGGAAAATCCAAGCGGTTCACTGGCAGTGGCAGTCATAGTGATGATTATTGCAGTAGCACTTGGCTTTGTATTATCTTTCTTTACATATAAGGATGCTGATACATCAGAAAAGGAGTTACCACAAAAAGAAGAAAGCGTAAAAGTTAAAAAAGAAATTATGGCATCTCCTATTGCCGGCGAAATTCTTCCTTTGACTGAAGTAAAAGATGAAGCTTTCTCAGGCGAGCTTCTTGGAAAAGGAATCGCGATAAATCCTAAGGAAGGTAATGTTGTTGCTCCTTGTAATGGTACCGTTACAACACTGTTCCCTACAAAGCATGCAATTGGTATTGTGTCCGATAACGGTGCTGAAATTTTAATCCATTTGGGATTGAATACGGTTGAATTGGATGGCAAACACTTTACAGCACATATTAAACAAGGCGATAAAGTGAAAAAAGGTCAGCTTATGGTAAGCTGCGATCTCGATGCAATTGCAAAGGCAGGATATTCTATGGTTACTCCAATTATCATTACCAATACCGCCGATTATCTTGATATCGTTCCGATGAAAGAAAAAAATGTCAACAAGGGAGAGGACCTGCTGACACTGATTAATTAGTTCAACTGGGAAATCCTTTGATAAAAAGGACTCATTCCATTGGTATAAAAAAGTGATTGCATCCAATGGAACTGATCTGGAATAATAATAGGAGGAATAGTAATGGCAAAATTTCCAAAAGATTTTTTATGGGGCGGAGCAACCGCCGCGAACCAGTTTGAAGGCGGCTGGAATGTGGATGGTAAAGGAATCAGTATTTCTGACTGCTGTACACGCGGATCACGTACAAATCCTCGTATGATCACATACAAGACAAAGGAAGGTGAAATCAAAGCAGAAGCTTTATTTGGAATGAATGCACCGGAAGGTGCTCAGTTTGGCGTGTTTGAAGGCTATGATTATCCTTCCCATGAGGGAATTGACTTTTTCCACCGGTATAAAGAAGATATCGCGCTGTTTGGGGAAATGGGGTTTAAGACTTTCCGTATGTCTATTAACTGGACGCGTATCTTCCCAACAGGTTTGGAAACAGAACCAAATGAAGCAGGTCTTAGATTCTATGATGACGTGTTCGATGAACTGCACAAATATGGAATCGAACCATTGGTTACGTTATCTCACTATGAAACACCGGTTGGTCTGACCAATACCTGGAACGGCTGGGCAGATGAAAGAACCATTGAATGCTGGGAACGTTATGTACGCACTGTCGGTGAGAGATATAAAGGAAAAGTAAAATACTGGCTGACTTTTAACGAAATCAATATTGCGCTGATGGCACCATTTACAGGCTGTGGTCTGGGTTATAAAACACCTCAGACAGTTGCAGATGCAATCAAACATGAGTTTCTGGCAAGCGCAAAGGCCGTTTTGATTCTCCACGAAATTGATAAAAACAATATGGTGGGAAACATGGTTGCTTATGGTGCCCAGTATCCCAATACATGCCATCCAGATGATGTATTAAAGGCAAAGTTCGTGGGTCGTGACTCGCATTTCTTCTTTGATGTACAGGCAACAGGTAAATATCCGAATTATAAACTGAAAGAATATGAAAGAGAAGGTATTGAATTCCATTTGTCTGAAGAACAGCAGCAGTTGCTCTTAGATGGAACAGTAGATTTTCTGAGTTTCTCATATTATATGTCTTCTGTGGTTAGTGCAGATTCAAAGCTTGCGGAAGATGCAAAAGGCAATTTTATGAGCGGTGTGAAAAATCCGTACTTGAAAGTTTCTGACTGGGGCTGGGCAATCGATCCTGTGGGATTACGTTTCGCTTGCAATGAGTTGTGGGATCGTTATCATAAACCATTGATGGTCGTAGAAAATGGCATGGGTGCACAGGATGTATTAAATGAAGATGGTACATGTCATGATCCGTACCATATTGACTACTTGAGAAGTCACATTGAAGAAATGGAAAAAGTTATTAATGAAGATGGTATTGATCTGATTGGATATACTCCTTGGGGTTGCATTGACCTTGTTTCAGCTTCCACAGGTGAAATGCATAAACGTTATGGATTTATCTATGTGGACTATCAGGATGATGGTACAGGGGATGGTGACCGTTACAGAAAAGATTCCTTCTACTGGTATAAAAAGGTTATCGCAACCAATGGTGAAGATTTAGATTAATTGTCAACGGGTAAGCAGCATTTTATGTTCCCCTTATCGATGTGATTTCCATAAAGCAAGGGATCGGAACTTGTATTCCGGTCCCTTGTTTAGTGTACAAAAACGGTAAAATCGTGTATACTGTAATTCATGAAAAACGTAAGAGGCAGGAGAGAAGAAAATTGATCAAAGTAATCGCCAGTGACATGGATGGCACTTTATTGAATAATTCCCATATGTTAAGTGAACGCACAATTGCAGCAGTGAAAGCCGCGCAGAAAGTAGGAATCCGTTTTATTATTTCCACCGGAAGAAGCTTTGAGCAGGCAATGCACGCGCTTGGAGAATCGGGAATCGAATGTGACTATATTGTAAGCAGCGGAGCTGAGGTGAGAAATTCAAAAAAAGAGATTCTTCAGAGCGGCTGCATGGACATGCAGGATTGCAGAATGGTTTATGAAGTGCTGAAACAGTACGAGCTGACATATTTATTTAGTGCAAAGGACGCAGACTATTGTATAGGAAATACGGAAGATAGAGAAAGAGAACTGATTCAGCACATTCTGACATTTGAGAAAGGGATGACAGAAGAAGAAGCCAGAAAAACAAAAATATTTGAAATTATGATCGGAAATACGAAAGCGATACCAAACTTTGAAGAGTTGGAGAATTCTGGAGCAAAGATCATCAAAATCTTTGCCATGTCCAATGATTTGAAATTGTTAAGAGAAATTGATGAGAATCTTCAAAAAAATCCGAATCTGGCGATAGCTTCGTCATTTCCGAACAATCTGGAAATCACAGATGTGAAAGCACAAAAAGGAATCGTATTAAAAGAGTACATTGAATCATTAGGATATACTATGGATGAGGTCATGGTGTTTGGAGACAGCATGAATGATTATTCCATGCTTTCCATGGATTTTGGAGCAACGGTAGCAGTAGAAAATGCTATGGAAAAAGTGAAAGAAGCTGCCAAATATATTACGAAATCAAATGAAGAAGATGGTGTAGCATATGCCATTGAGGAACTTCTAAAGAGCAGGCAGTAATGCCTGTTTTTTTAACTTGTTTTTACCCAGATTTCTCATGACAAAGAAGTGAGTTTCAGCTATAATTAAATGTTAGAAATACAATTTTAAAGAGGGAGTCGACCATGAAAGTCACCACATTTGCAGCCATAGAAATTGCATC
>CAZYUZ010000138.1:0-5985 GCA_964650775.1 uncultured Lachnoclostridium sp.
GTCTGCTCTCTTTCATCATGACCGCCGCCCATACCGGTACCACGACGTCTTGCCACTGCATCAATTTCATCAATAAATACGATACATGGTGCATTTTTCTTTGCTTCTGCAAAGAGGTCTCGAACACGGGAAGCACCTACACCTACGAACATTTCCACGAAATCAGAACCGGAAATGCTAAAGAATGGTACTCCGGCTTCTCCGGCAATCGCTTTTGCCATCAAAGTTTTACCGGTTCCAGGAGGTCCCTCCAAAAGAACGCCCTTTGGAATTCTTGCTCCTACCTGCATATATTTGGAAGGCTCTTTCAAGAAATCAACGATTTCCTGTAAGTCCTCTTTTTCTTCCTGAAGACCTGCAACACTGTCAAAAGTCGTATCCACCTGACCTTTGCCAAGCATCTGCGCCTTGCTCTTGCCAAAATCGGCCATCTTTCCGCCGCCTCCGGCCTGACGGTTCATGAGCACAAACATGACAATCACCACCATTAAGGAAAGCAGCATTGGCAGACCTATGGTCATCAAATAATTTTCTTCTTCCACGTCGCCAAAGGTGACTTCCACATCATGCTCCAGCATGATTTCTTCTGCTTTATTGACATCAGAAAGATTTGTATTTTTTTGTTCTCCGTTCTCTAATGTAAAGACAACCTTTCCCGTCGGAATCTCTCTGTTTTGAGAAATCTGTGCGCTTCTTACATCGCCGGCTTCTACTGCCTCTACAAACTGGGTATAGGAATACGCTGTATCTGCCTGCTGCTTATCGGAAAACTGTCCAAACAGCCACATCATTCCCAGCATCACTGCCAGGTAGACCAGCATTCCCTGATATTGTTTTTTCAATAATGGCTCCTCCTATGCATTAAATTCCACAACTCCGATGTATGGAAGGTTACGATGTCTCTGTGCATAATCAAGACCGTATCCAACCACGAACTCATCCGGAATTTCAAATCCAGTATATTTTACGTCTACTTCTACGACACGTCTGGATGGCTTATCTAAAAGTGTGCAAAGTGTTAAACTTGCAGGTTCTCTCTGCGAAAGAAGTTTTACCAGATGGCTTAATGTTCTCCCTGAATCAATGATATCTTCAATCAGAATGACATGTTTGCCCATGATCGGTTCATCTAAATCTTTTGCAAGTTTTACAATGCCGCTGGATTTTGTATCTGCACCATAGCTTGAGCACTGCATAAAGTCAATGGTAACAGGAACTTTGATATATTTTGCAAGCTCTGTTGTAAAGAAAACACTTCCTTTTAAGATGCAGACCAGTGTTACAGCTTCTCCCTCAAAATCTTTGTTGATCTGTTCTGCGATTTCTTTGATTCTTGCTACGACTTTTTCTTCCGAAATCATCTCTCTAACTTTGTAATTATTCATAAATATTTCCTCCGCACACTTGTACTTTTAGAACCTTTTTGGTTTCTTTTGTCACTTTATAGTATTCGCTGATTCGTTTTCCTACTACCCAGAGAATGTGACTGCCGCACCCTAGCAGCATCACCTTATCCCGCTCTTCCTTTGGTACCTTCTCATTTACCAGATAGTCCTGCAGAGACTTTCTTCCGTGGTCTTTGTTAATCTCCAGATAATCCCCGGTTTCTCTTGTTCTTAGGAAAACCTTACCAGTTATTTTATCATAATCAAAACATTTCGTATAGTTCTTTATCGGAAAGATTTTCCTCTCATCCCATGATTCTACGCTGATTTTGAAGGTCAGACCACCAAACTCGTAAGACCCTTCCCCTGTGATTTCCACCGGTTCCGTAAGGACTTTCTCTTCTCTAAAGAACATGCGGATTCCTTCATAAGTGCGCACAGCCGTAATTCCGTACGGCAGATGAGTTTCTTTTCCTGTCTGCATTTCAAAAAGCTCCTCAAGCCTCTTTAAATGCTCCTCTGTAATATTCGCCAAAGATCCGCTTAAATATTCCACACATTTTTGCAGAACCGGAATTCTTAAGACCGCATCGCCCTGATAAAAGGCAAACTTTAAAATCTGCACCTCATTCTGATACATCACCGCACTAAGCCTGCAAAGCTTCTCTGCCTCTCTGTCAATGTATGCGGATACCGCATCTAATTTTTCCGCAGCGCTGCAAATATGGGTAATCCCTTTTGGATTGATTTCCTCTAAAAGAGGAATGACCTGATGACGAATCTTATTTCTCGTATACTGGTCGGATGCATTAGTTGCATCCTCCACAAAATCATATGCATTCTTTTGTATATATTGCTCAATTTCTTTTCTTTCTGCCCATAAAAGCGGTCTGATCACATTTCCCTGTACCGGCTTCATGGCGCCAAGACCTTTCACACCGGTTCCACGGGTCAGATGAAAAAGAAATGTTTCCGCGCGATCATTTCCATGATGCGCCAGCGCAATGTATTTTGCCCCGCATTTTTCCAATGTTTCTGCAAACGCCTGCTTTCGAACATTTCTGCCTGCTTCTTCTTCTGACAAATGCATATGTTTGCTAATCTCTGGTACATCAAATCTGTATCCATGAAAAGGAATGTTATATTTTTCGCAGAGCGCTTTTACAAACGCCTCATCTCTGTCCGCTTCCTCTCCGCGGATGCCATGATGTACATGCACAGCCTCTAAGCCGGCTCCTAAATCCTTTAAAATATGAAACAGACATACCGAGTCCATTCCACCGGATAATCCGATTACAATTTTCTCTCCGGCAAGCGTTATATTTTGTTGTTTCATATAGATGTCAGTTCTTTGAAGCATGAATTCTGATTCTCCTTGTTCCGGCAAACTTTCGCCAGCTTCATTAAAATTCCATGCTTCAACTATAATGAACTTAACGGCAAAATGCAAGGATTAACGCTTCCAGATACCCATCACCAAAACGGTCATGTCATCACAGAAACGGTCATTTTTATATTGTCTGACCCTGCTTAGTATATAATCCGCCAATTCTTTCGGATTATTCGTCGGATGCTCTAAAATAATATCCTTCATCAGTTTTTCCTGATGCTCCACCGGAAGCACATCCAGCACACCGTCTGTCACCATGATTACCATATCGCCATCATAGAGCTTACGGCAGGTCTTCTCAAAATCTGTCTGCTGAAAAACTCCTGCCGGAAGGCTGGTTGAGGTAATTGTCTCCACCCAGTTCCCCCTCCGGATAAAGGAAGTGGCTGCTCCGATTTTCAAAAATTCGCAGACACCGCTGTAAAGGTCAATGGAACTGATATCGATCGTAGAAAATGTTTTCCCCTGGTCCCTGAGTACCAGTGCGGAATTGATCATCTTTACCGCCGTCTCCTTGGTAAAGCCAGCTTCTAAAAACTGTTCCAGCAAATCCACGACTTTTTCACTCTCCTGATATGCATTTAATCCGGTACCCATACCATCGGACAAACTCGCCAAAAACTGTCCCTCTTCTTTGTGCAAAAAAGAGAAGCTGTCACCGGAAATCTGCTGATAATCACCTACACACCGCTCAATCCCATAGACCACCTCAAAATTTGTGCGCTCCACAAAACAGGTATTGGTATATTCATTTCTGACAAAATTTCTTGCCTCACGGGATGGCATCATGGCAGTGCCAATCACCTCCGATAAACTATCCGCTGCATCTTTATTGGAGATGCAGCGTTTCTTTCGTGTGCGAATGGTAAGATAAACCTCCTTTCTGCGATCCTCATTGTCATATACATAAACTTTTTTCAGTAAGATTCCTTTTTTATACAGTGACTTTTTTAACTTCCTCTCCAGAGAAGTATCTTCCTTTGTGTCGTAAGCCCTTCGTATGGCACCTTCCATGATGCCGGATATTTCCGTAAGCTGTGTCGCCACAGCCACTCTCTGCTCATCCATTCTGGCATTCCACGCGGCATGCACCTTCTGATAATCATCCATCCCCACCACGGCATAGGTTCCTCCCGAGGGCACACTGAGGAATGATTTTGCAAGATCGGTAAATGCCTTTGTATAATGAGAAATTCTCTCTTCTCCGGGAGAAAAGTCCTGCTCTGCCGCCACCACAGATTTTTTTGCAAACAGCTTCTTTCCAAAGTTCCACGCCAGAAGCATACTGCTTCCGATAAAAACACCTTCTGCCACACCAAATATGTACTGCTCCGTAGAATACGGATACAAAAGCCCTGCTCCCAGATTCATGGAAATCAGTGCGGTGGCTGCGGTCAGTGTGCTGACCCACATATCCTTTGTCCCCTTTGGTTGAAATAACTTTCGTACAACCAGTGTCAGCCCTGCTGCCATGGCATATTTTTCTGCCCAAAACATCTCAATCATAAAATGGTCCCTCCTGTTTGTTTTTGGTAGGGACTACTATATCCGCGGTCAATTTATTTTTTTGTCAAAGAATGCCCTGCATTTCCCTAGAGTTTTTGACAAAAAAAGACTGTCACCTTCGTGACAGCCTGATAAATTTTATTTATGATTTTAATCCTCCGCCTTGAAAATGATTTCATCTTCATAGACAAGTCCTAACTTTTCTTTTGCAACTTCCTCTGCATATTTTTTCGTCTGAACATACTTACTGTATTCTTCAATCTCTTCCGACTTTTTTTCTTCGGCTTCAATCTCAGCTTCCAGCTGCTCAATCTTCTCCTGCTTGTTCGCATTGGAAGCACGGAGACTTAAAGAGGCAACAGACACAAAAATGAGCATCATAAGTACGACTCCCACGATTGCGAAAGAGCCTAAATGTTTTCTAAGTCTTTTTCTTCGATTCATCCTGGTTGCCATATTTCTTCCTCCATAGGCACACTAACCGATTATGAGTTAATTTCATTATAAAGCCTGACACAAGCTTTTTCAACTTCTTTATCGCCTTTCCAAAAATTCCCACCAGCGCTTCACTAATCGTCATATGATAGAAAATCATTCCCGCTGCCATGGAAAGCAGCGTATACATGCGAAGATTTCCATCATTCTCCCGATACAACACCGAAAAGGTCCAAAGAGCTGTCCAGAGCCAGAAAATAAAATCCTCCACACCAATCCAGAAATTATTGTGAGAAATCAGTCTGCGGAAAATTCGAAGCCCATCATACACAACGGTAATTGCGGCACCGCTTAAAAATGCAACTCCTACGACCCGCAGCTCCCCCAAGATTACCTGACTCATCATTTGAACAGTCTTCCAATCAGAGATTCACCCTGCTTCTGGTAAGACGTCACATCAGAATAAGCGAAAGAATCTATTTTCCCTTCAATATCGATTTCTCCTTTTTCCAGTGTCAGGCGGTTCACATGAAGGTCTGTTCCCTTGATCATTAACATTCCCTGTTCTGTTTCCAAAAGAACCTCCGTAATATCAAAGGAAATCACATCCGATACTCCTGTAATCGTGCCTGTCCGGCGATTGGACAGAATCAATTTATGCGCTTTTGCGTACTGCTTTTCTTCCATTAAAAAAACCTCCTAAGATACATTCCTAAGAAAGTATATTAAGAGGTTTTGTATTTTAGACTTCTTACAAATATTTAAACAAATCTTTTGCTTCGTCCTTCTTGGTAGTGTCCTGTATATCCAGAACTTCTACTTTTACACTTCGTGTTCCAAAACCGATTTCAATGATGTCACCGACATTTACATTTGTAGATGCTTTCGCAACCTTATCATTAATCAAAACCCTGCCTGCATCACAGGCCTCATTCGCAACGGTGCGTCGTTTGATCAGTCTGGAAACTTTCAGGTACTTGTCCAGTCGCATACGTTAAATTAAGCGTTGATAGCGTCTTTTAAAGCTTTACCTGCTTTGAATTTAGGAGCTTTGCAAGCTGCGATTTTCATTGTTTCGCCTGTCTGAGGATTTCTTCCTTCTCTTTCAGCTCTTTCAGAAACTTCGAATGTACCAAATCCAACTAACTGAACTTTTTCACCTTTCTGTAATTCTTCTGCTACTACATCAGCGAATGCTTTTAAAGCTTTTTCAGCGTCTTTTTTAGATAATTCTGTTTTTTCAGCGATAGCTGCGATTAATTCTGTCTT
>CAZYUZ010000139.1:0-5847 GCA_964650775.1 uncultured Lachnoclostridium sp.
CGGTACAAGCTGGCCTACTGTACCCTTACGAATATTCCAGCTTACAGTTGTACTGATGACTGGTGCACATTCTGTCATACCATAGCCCTGTAAAATATCAATGTCATATTTTTTGAATAAATCCAGCATTGCAGGTGGAAGGTATGCACCGCCGCTGCAGATGGTTGTAAACTGTTCACCAAATACCTCACGTTTTACAATTTCATCCGGCAAACCTGCTGCAGCTTCCAGTTTCTTCGCCATTGTTTCAATCATCAACGGTACCATTAAAATCATATTTGGCTTAAAAAGCTTGATGTTTTTTGCCATACGCATGAGCGAATCATTTAAACAAACGGTACTTCCATTATAAAGACCTTTCAAAAAGTCCATTGTTAAACAATATGCATGATGAATCGGAAGTACTGATAAAAGCACTGTATCTTCCGGAATCTTCATATCCAGACAGGTTGCATTCTCAGCAAGGTTTCTATGAGTCAGCATAACCCCCTTACTCTTACCGGTTGTACCTGATGTGAACATAATCGTTGCTAACTGATCTGGCTGAACTTCGCATTCAAAACCAGCTTCTTCCCTATTCATCAACTGACAGAAAGAAAGAATTCCATCTGTTTCTTCTGATTTCTGCATAGAAATTACATATTTTAACTGCGGGCAGCGTTCTTTTGCCATTGCAAGAACATCGGCACGAACTTCGTCAACAACAAAAACAGTTGCGTCTGCACGGTCAACCAGCTCACATAAATCTTCTGCCGGAAGCAATACATCCAACGGCACTGCTACACTGCTGCTGTTTACGATACCAAAGTAAGTAACGATCCACTCATAGGAAGTCCCACCAACCAGCGCGATGTGATTCCCCTGTTCACCAAGTGTCTTTAAAACCGCCGAAAATTTTTCACTATCTGCTTTTAACTGCGCATAAGTCTTAGACGCAATTTCATTTTTACTCTTTTTATAGCGAATCGCATCTTTTTCAGGATTTCTGCCTGCTGAAGAAACGATAATGTCACGAATTGTACTAACTAACATCAATACCTCTTCTTTCCAAAAAATCCAGTCTATTCACTGATTTTTTCTAAATAAGTAACTGCTTCTCCGACTGTACGCACATTTGTTACTTCCTGCTGGTCGATTTCTACATCAAATTCATCTTCCAGTTCTCCAAGCATGCTCATAAAGTCAAAGGATGTAAATCCTAAATCTTCCATAAAACGAGAATCTGCAGTTACATTTTCTGCTTCAACTTCTACATAGTTACAAATAATTTCTACTAATTTTTCAAACATTTTATCTTTCTCCTTAAAATCTGTTGTTTCTTCACCAAACGATATTATTTCAGTGATTATACTAAGTTAATGATATCTCCAATCGAAAGGTTCGGGTTTTCAATACCCTTGAACATAATCTTGCAAAGATAATAGTACATATATTCTAATTCTGCTCTTGTTACAGATGCTACCTGATGTTCAAAGTTAAAATCAAGTCCATTGTCATCTGTACGATGCATAACTGTCAGGTACATTGCCTGTGTTGTCGCACCATTTGGATACCATTTTGTCTTATACTGAATGCCGCCTGCTTTTGCCAGGTCATTTTTTCTCATAGATAATGGCTGGTAGGTCAGTGACATTGGTTCATAAGTCTGTCCCGGTGCATGTGGGTATGTTTTTCCACGGTATGCAAAGTAATCTGTTGGATTGTAGTTTGCATGGCGGAAATATTCATTCTGTTTGTCACGGATTTCCTGAATACCTTCCAGGAATGTTTTTTCCTTCGCAATGATTGTTCTAAATGGGAAGGAATGAATTCTTGTACCGCCAGATTTCTTTTCTTTTAATGTTGCACGTCTTGCAATGGCTGTATTGATAGAAACATCATCATTGCCATTCATTTTCTGGAAATATGTACGAAGTCCCATTAACAATAATACTGTTAAGGAAATATGCTGCTCTTCACAGAATTTCATCAAACGTTCTGTAGGTTCTGCTTCTAAGTGGAAAATATCCAGTGCAGAATCCACTTCACGAGAAGCATTCACTGCTGCACGAAGCTCAGGGTCATTACATCTTTCTCTTTCCAACTGTAATTTCTGCGGACCTGTAATACCATTGTAAATCGGCTCAGATTCTTCGATAATCTTCTGGAAGAATTCCGCATCACGGTCTTTCGCTTTACATCCGGCTTCATATGCTAAATCTTTCTGAAGCTGTTCTACGTAAGAAGCCATATCCTTTGGATAAGGAACTCCTTCAAATTTTGCGTTACAATATAATTCAATAACATCAGTCATAAAGTAAATCAAGGACTGTGCATCCATTGTCATATGATCTACCAGGTTGTAGGTTCCCATAAATCCGTCTGGTGTTTTGATAATGACGATTCTGTTCATTGGGGAATCAATCTGTTTAAATGGTTTCTGAGTCCATCCTGTCATAATTGCATTTGCTTCTTCCATGGTCTTGCCAGTGAAATCCACATATTCAATTTCTCTTTCTTCTTTCGCCACTACATACTGATACCAGGTACCCTCTTTGTCCTTTGCAAAACGAAGACGCATGGAATCACATCTTTCATATGCTTTATAAATAGATTCTTTTAATACATCTAAGTCCAGCTCCATACCAATTGTCAGACTAACGCCGATATTCACAACTTCTTTTTTCGGACAAAAGCTCTGATAGTACAAATGGAATTTCTGAGCATTTGTCAGCGGATATACCGGATATCCTTTTCTTTTTCTCATCATAATTAGAGTCCTCCTATAAACTCTGTCAGTGCGTTTTCATACGCATCAGTGTCTTTATAGTAACATTCTGCATGTGCTGCGCCTTCAATAATCAATTTTTTCTTTGGCGAAGCACAGTTTTCATACATTGTTTCACACATACTGCATGGTACAAAGGTATCCCCTGAGCCATGAATAAATAAAATTGGCACTTTCGCATTTTTTACTTCTCTTGCTGCGTTGCATTCATCCAGTCCATAACCGGACAGCTTGCGATTTAAGAAGTCTGCCAACTGCATGGTTGGAAATGCCGGCATATGATACATATTTTTTAAAACATGGGTAAATACTTCTCTTGGCGATGTAAATGCGCAATCAGAAACGATTCCTTTCACCTGGGATGGAATCTCCAGACTACTTGCCATCAGCGCAGTCGATGCTCCCATAGATGTACCATGAAGCAGAATTTCTACATCTTCACCGCATTTTCTGATAACCCAGTTCATCCATTTCAGCGCATCTAATCTGTCAAGACATCCAAAGCCTATGTACTTTCCTTCACTCTCACCGTGAGCACGCTCATCTACCAGCAGCATAGAATATCCATTTTTCAGATAATAGCCGGAAAGACCGATGTAATCTTTCATCCCCTGGCTTGTATAGCCATGGAAACAAATGACTACCTTTTTGCAATCTCCTTGTGGAAACCATGTTCCATGTAGTCTTAATCCATCACCAGAAATAATCCATTCATCAGAATGTTTTTCCTGCAGCATGGCTTCTTTACGCGCCTGAATGAACGGCATATGCTTGCCCCAGTCAGTTCCTGCCATTTTAATTGTTCTGTCTGTTTTTGCATTGCTTCGAATCATTGTTCTGCGGTAAAAATATGCCGCAATGCTGACTTCAACTAAGGCTGTTATGCCAACCACAGCAGCCCCTATGCCAAATACCTTTTTCAGTGCCATGAAAAATGCTCCTTATTTGTTTCTTTCAATCAAATCTTTGAGTTTTAATGCTTTATCAAGATTTCCTTCTACTTTTAATCTACGGCATAAAAATTCGTGTACAGGATCTTTTTCACCTTTCATAATTGCGGTAAAAAGCTCTGCACTGCCAATGAACATTGCGTCACGATCGTAATATTCATATGGTTCGATATATAATTTGCCATCTTTTACTTCTACATAGAAAATACCGGAGGATTCTCCTGTCACATTGAACTGGTATGCTAAATGTTCTTTAATGTCACTGACATCTGCTCCCATAAATGTTTCTTTCACGCTTGCGAAATACTCTGAATAAGTCATCTCTTTATTCCTCCAAATTACTTTTTCTACATTTTCCGACCATCGGTCGAACCTTTGCAAATATATCTTAACATTATTTTCGACCGTCGGTCAATTTACGTTTTCCACAATTTTTCAGGCAATTTATACTAAGATTTTGTAATTGATTATACAAAAATCTATGTGATATAATGATTGTGTATATGGTTTTAGACATTTATATAGAAACCACAGAAAGGCAGACCATATGGAAAATCGTACAAAACGTGATCAGATTTTAGATGCATTCCGAGAACTTCTGGAAAACGCAGATATTCAGCATATTTCCGTAAATCAAATCGCCAAACAGGCCGGTATTGGAAAGGGAAGCATCTACTACTACTTCTCATCTAAGGATGAAATTTTGAATGCTTTAATCAAACGTACCTATGCAGATGCGCTAGAAATGGCAAAGGAACTGGTTCATCAGACAGACCTTTCCATATATGCCAGACTGGCAAAAATTACAAATGCCTGTGTTGCTGCTACGGGGGAATTTTTAAGACGAAGCGAAGCCGTTCGAAGCAAAATGGGTGCTACAGAAAGAATTTATGACAGTGCTTATATTCATCAACAATTTATGAAGCACAGTATTGTTGATTTTAAAGATATTTACAAAGAAATTATTCAGCAGGAAATTGACAAGGGCACAATTAAAGTTGACTCTGCAGCACAGATTGCTGAGATTGTTTTGATTGTTCTGACTGTTAAGATTGATAATACACTTTCACCATCCTCTGATGAAGATACTACAAAAACGCTTCAGACACTGATTACGCTGTTAGAGAGAGGTACCGGTAATGAAGACGGTGCATTTGGTATTAAATTTTAATTTTGGGGGCAAAAATATGGCACTGGAAACATATCACACAATGTTCCAGTGCCGCTTTTTATTTTTTTAGTTTTTCATGATATCCGATAAATATTTTTATCTCACAGGTGCTAAAAGAACCTTTCCTGTTCCACGGTATACATTTACCAGACCTTCACCGGATGTTGCTGAACCCACCAGACTCTTACCGGAACGTTCTACGGTAAAGTCCAGACTTCCACTCCATGCAATTGCAAAGTTTCCATCAACTTTTAATACATCATTATTTAATGTGATTTCAATAAGCTCTTCTCTTGGGCAAGGAGATTCCAGACAAAGGACACCTTTTCCCTGAATTCCCAAATTAAATAATCCTTCACCGCCTGCTACTGCAGATGATAAGTTTGATCTCATAACGGCTTTGTGTTTCAGTGTTGATTCGCATGCAAGGAATAGGCCGTCATCCAGCACTACAGATCCATTCCAATCTGCCACATCAAGTAAAAGAATATGTTTAAAGGTAGGTTCTAATACCAATGTTCCGTTTCCAGTATATTCCGGTTTAATTGCAGACTCACCAGTCACAGAACCCCGAACCGCCTTACTGAATAAATCACCAACACCTTTTACTCCGGTTGTTGCTTTTACATCTCCAACCATCCAGTGCATTGCACCTGCCTGCACAGTTACATTTGATTTCTGAATGTTACATACAACCTGTTTTTTGCGTACATTCATCTGGCTGGAATAATATGCAATCATTGCATTTTCCGGCATCACACTTAAATCTCTCTGATATTCTGCTACTGAGAATGCTCCTAAAGAATCAATAATTTTCACATCATCATTGTCAAAAAAGTTTTTAATCTGATACATAAGTCTCTTCCTCTCTTTCTACTTTATCATTGATTTATTCATATCTATTTCCTTCACTGTCATAATAAACCACCTGCAGCGTATAATTTTTCGCAGGTGCTGGG
>CAZYUZ010000140.1:0-5805 GCA_964650775.1 uncultured Lachnoclostridium sp.
TGAGAATGTATATTTATGCATAAAAAGATGAATATTCATTAAAATATTCATTGTTTTATAAAAAAATGAATGGTAAAAAGGAGAATGAGTTATGAAAAAGAAATTATTATCACTCGTTTTAGTAGCAGCTATGGCTCTTTCAGTAGTAGCATGTGGCGCAAAAGAAGAAACAGCAGCTCCTGTAACAGCAAAAGTTATCGATGTTGAATTGACTGTTGAAGAATATGCATTTGGTGTTGATAAAAATCAGCCAGAATTATTAGACGAAGTAAATGCATTTATCGCTGAAATCAAAGAAAATGGTACATTTGATGAAATCTGTGACCGTTACTTTGGTGATGGTGAACCAGTTGCTGTAGAATCTGCAGAAGAAGATGCTTCCAAAGATCAGTTAGTAGTTGCAACAAACGCAGAATTTGCTCCTTTCGAATACATGGAAGGTGACAAATACTACGGAATCGACATGGAAATCGCAAAAGCACTTGCTGACCACTTAGGAAAAGAACTTGTAATCGTAAACATGAGCTTTGATGCTGTGTGCTTATCTGTAGGACAGAGTAAATGTGATATCGCTATGGCAGGTCTTACAATTACAGAAGACAGAAAAGAAGCTGTAAACTTCACAGATTCTTACTACAATGCAGCACAGAAGATCGTTGTAAAATCTGACAACACAGAATTCGATGAATGTGCTACAGCAGAAGACGTAGCAGCTATCTTAAATGAAAAAGATGATACAACAAAGGTTGGTTTCCAGGCAGGAACAACAGCACAGTTCTACACAGAAGGTGATGCTGACTGGGGATTCGATGGATATGCAGTAGAAGCAATCGGATATGACAACGGTTCTTTAGCAGTTCAGGATATGTTAAACGGAAACCTTGACTATGTAATTATCGATGCTGCTCCAGCAGTAGCTATCACAACAGCAATCAACGAAATGATCGCTCAGTAATTCAATAAGATACTACATAAGTAATCACAGAGTGCTGTGCGTCAGGCACAGCACTCGTTTTAGTAAAGCAGGGAGAAACAAATGGGAAGCTTTGATGTAAAGATCGCAAAGTTTATGGAAATCTTCATTGAACAGCAGGGATATACACGAGTTGTAGAAGGTTTGCAGAATACTTTATTAATTGCAGTGACAGGTCTGATTTTAGGTATTTTGATCGGAACTTTAATTGCGACCGTACGTGTGATTCCAAAATATAAATTGTTACCACGTATTTTAAATGGATTCTGCAGCTTTTATGTTGGACTCTTCCGTGGAACGCCAATGGTTGTTCAGCTGTTGATTTTCTATTATGTATTACTTCCATTGATGGGAGTAAAAATGAATGGTGTGGCAGTTTCCATGCTGGTATTTGGATTGAATAGTGCGGCATATATTTCAGAAATTATGAGAAGTGGTATCCTTTCTGTAGATCAGGGACAGATGGAAGCTGGCCGTGCAGTGGGATTAAGCTATGGAACGACCATGATGAAAATCGTGATTCCACAGGCAGTCAAAAATATTTTACCAACCTTAGGTAACGAATTTATTGCACTTGTCAAAGAAACTTCTGTAGTCAGCTTTGTAGGTGCGGCAGATCTTTATGTGGCATTCCGTTACATTGGGTCTAACAGCTATGAATTTATGGTTCCTTACATTGTAATGGCACTGATCTATATCGTCTTGGTGCTGCTCATCAGTTTTGGAATTAAGATTATGGAAAGGAGCCTGAGAAAGAGTGATCGACGTAATTAATCTGAAAAAAGACTTTGGCGGCGTAAATGTATTAAATGGCATTGATGTCAAAATCAACAAAGGCGATATCGTCTGTGTTATTGGACCTTCAGGTTCCGGAAAAAGTACATTCCTTCGTTGTTTGAACTGTATGGAAGATCCAAGCAGTGGACAGATTATCTTTAATGGTGTAGATATTGCAGATGTGAATGTTGATATCAATATCCATAGAAGAAAAATGGGAATGGTATTCCAGCACTTTAACTTATTCAATAATAAAACAGTTATCGAAAATATCATGCTTGCTCCGGTACATACCAGATGGCAGGAGCAGAAGAAGCTGAAAAAATCTGAAAGAACAGCTACAAAAGCACAGATTACTGCCCAGGCAAAGGAAGAAGCAATGGCGCTTCTTAGACGAATCGGTTTGGAAGATAAAGCAGATGTTTATCCATCTACATTATCCGGCGGACAGAAACAGCGTGTGGCAATTGTACGTGCACTGGCAATGAATCCGGATGTGGTTCTTTTTGATGAACCAACATCAGCACTTGACCCTGAAATGGTTGGAGAGGTTTTAGATTTAATGAAATCTCTGGCGAAAGAAGGACTTACCATGGTAATCGTTACCCACGAAATGGGATTTGTAAAAGAAGTAGCAAATCGTGTAATCTTCATTGATGAAGGTATTATTATGGAAGAAAATGAACCAAAAGAATTTTTCGAAAATCCAAAAAACGAAAGATTACAGGGATTTTTAAGCAAAGTATTATAAAGAAATGTGAGCACATCGAAAAGGTGTGCTCTTTCTTTTTCTGGTAGCATATGGTAAGATAGGTGAAATATGAGGGGGAGACAGAATAATGATTGATTTGTTAGTACGCATTTTCGTAAAAAATCCGGAGAATGTAAATGCTTCACAGGTTCGTCAGGAATATGGTGTACTGAGCGGCGGCGTAGGGATTCTTTGCAACCTGGTGCTGTTCCTGTTTAAATTGCTTGCAGGGTTTTTGACAGGCGCAGTATCTATTATGGCAGATGCATTTAACAATTTATCTGATGCGGGTTCTTCTGTTGTAACGCTGATTGGATTTAAAATGGCTGGGAAGCCGGCAGACACAGAGCATCCTTTTGGGCATGGGAGAATCGAGTACTTATCAGGACTTTTTGTGGCAATGGCAATTCTGTTGATGGGATATGAACTGTTGAGAAGTTCTGTAGATAAGATTCTGCATCCGGAGGAATTGGAATTCAAAGTGATTTCGGTAGTTATTTTAATTGCTGCGATTTTAGTAAAATTCTGGATGGCACATTTTAACTTTAAATTAGGAAAGAAAATTTCCTCTGAGGCTATGAAAGCAACTGCAACGGATTCTTTAAGTGATTGTATTTCAACAGGTGCGGTTTTGGCTGGCCTGCTCATCTATGGATGTTTTCATGTAAATCTTGATGGTTACATTGGTCTTTTTGTGGCAATTTTAGTGCTAGTGGCAGGATATAATGCGGTAAAAGATACCATTCAGCCGTTGCTTGGTTCTGCGCCGGATCCTGAAATTGTTGAGCAGATTCATGAGTTGGTCTTAAGTGAACCAATGATTTTAGAAATTCATGATATGGTCATTCATGATTATGGTCCGGGTCGGAGAATGGTTTCTTTGCATGCGGAAGTTGCTTATGATGTGGATATTTTAGCGGCACATGATATGATTGATAATATTGAACAGAAGCTGGAAGAAAAGTTTCAATATGAGGCTACCATTCACATGGACCCTGTCATCACTGATGATGAAGAATTAAAAGACGCCCGTGCTATGGTGGAAAAACTGGTATATGAAGAAAAAATCAGCTGGAAAATCCATGATTTTCGTATGGCAAGGGGAAATACACATACAAATCTGATTTTTGATCTTGTGGTAGAAGCAGAAGATATGTCACGTGCGAAGGAGATTGAATTCGATATGAAAAAGAAAATTCATGATGCGGATTCGCACTATTATGCGGTGATTAAGGTAGAGCAAAGTTACGTATAACAGGAACTGAACAATATGAAAGAAGAATTACTGGAAAGACTTCGTCCGATTACGGAGGAAGAGCGCAGGATTTTAGAAGATAAAAAAGAAATTCAAAAAGACATTTATACTGCAACGGAAGAATTCACCATCGATAGTCGTAAAATGCTGGAAAAGGGACGAGTGATCGATATTCGTACCCATACGCGTTTTGTTTCCTTCCCGAAGCATAGTCATAATTTTATTGAAATTCTTTATATGTGCGAAGGTCATACCTTTCATAAAATCGATGGATTGACAGATATAGAGCTGAAAGCAGGAGAACTGCTCTTTCTAAATCAGTTATCCAGTCATGAAATTGCAGAAGGCGGAGCCAATGATATCGGAATCAACTTTATTGTCCTGCCGCAGTTTTTTGATCAGGTTTTGCCATTGCTTCCAAAGAATAATGAACTGGCAGATTTTGTGATGCAGGGGCTGAATAAAAAAGGAATTGGAAAAAGTTATCTGCATTATCAAGTGGCAGATGTTCTTCCAGTGCAGAACCTCGTAGAAAATATGGTATGGAATCTGTTGCATCGCCCGGAAAATCACCGTATGATGAATCAGATGTCAACGGCGATTTTATTTATACAGCTGGCAGAACATACAGATAAACTGGCAAAATATGATTCAGATGTTTATCAGGACGTATTTGCACCGGAGATACTAAAATATATCGAAGAAGAATACCAAAGTGCAACTTTGGAAGAACTTGCAGCAAACATGAATGTGGCATTGTCTACTGCAAGCAAAATTGTAAAAAAGAGTACAGGAATGACCTTTAAAGAACTGCTGATGCGTCAGCGCCTAATGCAGGCGGCAAATCTGCTGGAGCATTCGAATCTGTCGATTACAGAGATTATTGAAAGAGTAGGATATGAGAATACAAGTTATTTTCATCGTATTTTCAAAGAAAACTACTGGATGAGCCCAAAAGAATATCGAGATTGGAAAATAAGGACGTAAAACTAGGGTAATTACGTCCTTGTTTTATTCCTATCGCTTATATATAATACAAATATCAAAGCACGCGCAGGTTTAATTACAAAAAATAGGAGGTACAAAATCAATGAGCACAATGTATGAATTAGCAAAAGAAGTATACGCAAAATATGGCGTAGACACAGATGCGGCAATTGCGAAATGTAAAGAAATTCCTGTAGCATTACACTGCTGGCAGGGTGATGACGTTATCGGTTTTGATAATGACGGCGGTTTAACAGGCGGTATCCAGACAACAGGTAACTACCCAGGCAGAGCAAGAACTCCGGAAGAATTAATGGCAGATATGGACAAAGCCATGAGCTTAATGCCAGGTACAAAGAAAATCAACGTTCATGCTTGCTACGCAATCTTCGAAGATGGCGAATTTGCAGATCGTGATAAATTAGAACCAAAACATTTCCAGAAATGGGTAGATTTCGCAAAAGAAAGAGGAATGGGTCTTGACTTTAACCCAACATTCTTCTCTCATCCAAAGGTAAAAGATGGTTTAACACTTTCAAGCCCAGACGAAGAAACAAGAAAATTCTGGATCGAACATGGGAAAGCATGTATCCGTATTTCTACATATTTTGCGGAACAGACAGGCGTTCCATGTGTTATGAACATTTGGACAGGTGACGGCTTCAAAGACGTACCAGCTGACCGTATGGGACCAAGAATGCGTTATAAAGAATCTATCGATGCAATCCTTTCTGAACCATATGATTTCAACAAAGTAAAACCATGTGTGGAATCAAAAGTATTCGGTATCGGTGTAGAAGCTTACACATGTGGTTCCGGTGAATTCGCATTAAGCTATGCAGCAGCAAATGCAGACAAATGCTTACCACTGATGGATAACGGACATTATCATCCAACAGAAGTTGTATCTGACAAGATTCCAGCATTACTTACATTCTTTCCAGAAGTAGCACTTCATGTAACACGTGGTATCCGTTGGGATTCTGACCATGTTGTTTTATTAGATGATGAAACAAAAGAAATTGCTCATGAAATCGTAAGATGCAACGCTCTTGACAGAGT
>CAZYUZ010000141.1:0-5790 GCA_964650775.1 uncultured Lachnoclostridium sp.
TCTGCTTCATCTCTCTTCCACTCATTCCTTTTTTCTAAAGTCAGTATATCATAGCCATTTTTGCTTCGTTGCCACCGCAAAGGTGGTAATTGTCGATTATTGTTTATATAATTAATACGATTTAGCCGACAAAATCTAACACATTTTTCAGAAAATAAGCATAGAAAAAGTGCGAAACAGATGTTGTCATTCACATCATCCATTTCGCACTTTTGATTATTTAATTCTATTTGGCTTTTATCACAACTTTCTTCCCTGAAAATGCAATTCCAAGTTTTATCAAATGGTCAATCCCATCTTCCTTCAGCTCCAGATCATATCTTTTTTCATCAATTTGCTTGAGTGCTTCCATTGACAATTCTTCAAGCGCATTCTTTTCCAATCCACTCTTCCATTTCAGTTCCATAATAATACCCGGATGTTTCTTCTCTCTAGGAATCAAGCTAATATCATACCTGCCATCGCCAGACTCTCTGTTAGATTTAATCTTATACTGATTATCCAGCAACGCAATCAATCCAAGTGTCAGCCCATGATAAAATCCTTCTGCACCGGCATCATAAAAGCTAATGGATTTATCCATATATTCTGTAATTGCTTTTTGTAACCTTGCAGAATCATTTGCATACAGGCTTTCTGCAACCATATTTGCTGTAGTCCTTGTAATCGCCCCAATTTGTAACAGATGCGATAATATCTCGCTTTTGTAAACAGCTGCAATCTCTTTATTCGGAATGGATACTTCACACAGATAAGCACCATCTGCCTGCAGTTCCTTCTTAGGTGTCTTCAAATAACCTGCCACTAATAAAAGGCTATAAACGTTTGCCGGATCTTCAGTCAACGATCTATATACCACATTCTGATCAATTCTGGCGATTACTCTTTCTCCTCGCAGCAACGCATATAATCTCTGTGTAATATCATCTGTGGCAATTGTGAGCACATCCTCCAACACTTCGTTCTTACCGGTATTTACCCAATAAGCCTGTGGAATGCATCCCTTTGAAATATAATTAATCACGGACCAAGGATTGTAAATTTCTGTACTACCAAACAGATAACCATCGTACCAATCTTTCAGTTCAGCTTCTTTATGAGCCACTCCATAATATTCAAGCATTGCTCTAACTTCCGGATAAGTAAAACCGAAAAATTCATCATACTCGTTATCCATCACAGAGTTCACGGTCAGGTTATTTAATCCACTGAAAATACTTTCTTGGGCAATACGGAGAATTCCTGTAAGAAATCCGTAAGTAAGATTTCGATTATCCTTAAAAGCTCCAGAAAAGAAGTTTCTCATAAAGCTGATGATTTCATCGTAAAAATCCTTGGAGTATCCTTCTTGTATCGGAGTATCATATTCATCAATAATGATGATCGGTGCCTTTCCATAATGTTTCGCAAGCATTTGCGACAGCTTTTCAAGTGCCATTGTCAACTCCACCAATGAAGCCTCTCCATTTAACAATTTGGAAAAATATACCTTCTCATACTCTGCTAGTTTATCACTGTCTGCAAGTACCTGATGTCTTCCAAACTCTGCCTGAAGAAGTCCGGCAATCTTATCAACGGTAGCTTCCCATGAATCGTATTTCACATCCTTGAAAGTGAGAAAAATAACCGGATATTTCCCTTGGTGCTTACGATATTCCTCTCCACATTTCCATATTGCTTTATCCGCAAAATATTCACTTGTGTCCTCATCAGAAATTTCAAAGAACACTCGAAGCATATCCATGTTCAAAGTCTTTCCAAAACGTCTTGGTCTTGTAAACAAAGAAACCAATGGTTTCTGATCCAGGAATTCTTTGATCAGCAATGTCTTATCCACATAATAATATTCTGCCTGTGCTCGAACATAATCTGAAATACCAATCGGTAAAGCTTTCGTTCCTTTTTCTTTCCTCTTTGTATATTTACCAGAAGAAACACGACCATCAATAGGTCTTGCTACATCATCAGGAATAAGCCATTTTCTTCCTTCCTTAACAGCACCTGGAATTTTCCCTTTGTTACACAAGTCATTTATCGTAATTTTTGAGAGTCCCCATTCTTCAGCAATTTGCTTACTTGATTTCATTCGACATTCTCCTTTTTTATAGAATTCCTATTTTCAAGTAAATTATACCCTTTTTCGGCTGAAATATCAATTATACCTTTGATATTTCAGCCTAAATAATCCTTCACAAATAGAATTTTTGCTGCTGCGCCCTGTCCCAAAATGCTTTCGCAACACGGGCATTTCTTTTATAGGTATTACTGCTGCCATCATGTCCACATTCAATGCCAACAATAATCATCCGGCAGATAAATATGGAGTTGTCGGTTTTGTCCCTTAGGGGAATAGTTAAAATCCCTTTTGATAATCATTGTTCCGTATTTAACTCCTTAAGCTTATCTTTGCATAATCTCCACTTTGGATAATACTGATCTAAATATCCATAGAATCGTTCGTTATGCCCTCTCTCTAATAAATGCACCAGTTCATGTACCACCACATATTCGATACATTCTTCTGAAAATGCTCCAAGCCAAACACTAATAGAAATATTATGCGTTTTTCGGTTACAGCTTCCCCACTGGGACCTGCTATCACGAATGGAGACTTTCGCAGTCTTCACGCCTAAAATATTTTCCCATTTTGCAATCATGTCCGGAAGAATTCCCTCAAGCCGCTGGGCATACGTCTCCAACTGATGTTTATGCTCCTCGTACCAATCATATACAGAATGTGGATTCTCACTGTGTTTTCTTTCATAGTCTTCGAACAACTTCACATATTTTTCC
The DNA here is from genome assembly GCA_964650775.1 of uncultured Lachnoclostridium sp. GTDB lineage: Bacteria > Bacillota > Clostridia > Lachnospirales > Lachnospiraceae > HGM12587. Next base: position 2,794 of record CAZYUZ010000141.1, read on the forward strand.
TGATTTAGCAGTTTCATTGCCATATCATAACTCACCTGATTCGGAATCGATATGTATATTTTTTGCGGTGCAGAAGGTTTGATGCGAAAATTAATCCGCTTTATCTTCTTTTTTGTAATCTCTACAGTATAATGTTTCCAAGTAAACACTTTACTCACGGCTTTATTACCTCTTTTTTGTAAGTTCAAAGTTACTTTGTCTAATATATTTTATGATGTCATCTTTATGCATTTTATTATCCTTTACCTTGGTTTTCTTAAAACATATTCTATCATCTTATTTCTTTTTCAAACAATATTCACAAAAAATCCATCCTATACACTTCTGGTTCAACTGACTGGACACTTCTTACGCGCTTCTCTCAGGAAATCCTGATAATCTGCTCATACAGCAGCAGCTCTTGAGCATTCACATTTCTATTATCATGATAATGTCCGAAAAACCATTTCTTGAATTCTACATTCTGACGTAGTTCCTCAAAATATACATTTAATTTGTCCTGCTGATACATTCCATGACTAAGTAACGCAAGTGTGCTAGATGCACAGCAATGTGTCACGATAAAATCCACTTCATTTCCATTTTCCTGCAGATTTCTACGTCCTTCTTCCATTTCGTCATCAGATGGATAACTGAATCCCTAATTCTATGAATTTTCCCGCCATTCCATTCTTCCTCGGGATATGTATAAAGGCGGTCAAAGTTTTCGTGATTCCCGTCTACGAACAATGTGGTATAAGACTTACAATCCAACCAATCTAAGAGAAATATTTCTTCTTTACTTTCCCTATCTTTGTCCCATATACCACCAAAATCACCGCAAATGATTACATAATCATCTTTCATCATTTCTTTCTGTTCCGTAAAGCTTCTGGTGTTGAAACGTTCAAAATTTCTATGGCAATCGCCTGTTATATAAATCATAAAACCCTCTCTTACAATTCCATTTTAACTTTTTGACTGTTATTGTAAAGTGAATATCTGTCCTCTATAATAATTCTATTTTTCATCACTATTCTTCCTCTTCCAGATTATTATTTCTATGTATCTCATCAACAACACTCATTTTTTGCGTGTTATTCAAAGCCCAAAATAGAAAGTGCGTTGCCGTATCGGTCAGTTCTATAATTCATAGGATCTCCTTTTCGCATAATCAACAAAGTCACTGTTTATATTTTAACACTTTACATAAATTCGCTCAATCGTGTTTCAATTATCTTTTTGAGAAAGCGTTCTGGCAAAAATCTTATAATTGCTATCATCTTTGGGGCTGCAATATACCGCAAATTCGATTGTTTTAAAGGCATACTTGTAGTCTTCAATTACCTTTTTTGCAGCTCTCGCTACCACTGTCGGATTATTTGAAAATGCGCCACATCCAAAAGCCCCAAGAATAGCGACTTCATTGCCCTCCATAACTGCTACATCTAAAATTCTTCGAAGTCTTTTTTCATGAATCGCAAATAATTCTTTATCGGATAGCTTTATCGATTTGTTTCCATCTCCAGAATTATACTGATTACTTGGACGTTCTCTTAAGTTTGGTGCCGCACATGTGATGACATTTACATTGTACCAATCGGATTCTGCCATAGGCTTTGGACAGGCTGTATCAGTCTTAAATACAACAACATCCGGTGTATAGATAATATCATCATTATGGATCGGATCCCTGGCATTTCTATGCGGCTGATAAAATCCATTCCACATTTCCTTTGTATTTAAGCAAAAATATAAATCTGAGCATCTGCACAAACATTCTTCCTGTGCATTGGCTCCATGCGTAACGCCTCCGCCCGGATTTGATGCCGATGCAAAATTATGAACACATACCGCCTGATCTTTATAATCTGATGCCGCTTCATAGCTTCTTTTTTTAGAAACAATCACCTGTGCTGGCTCTGTATACTTATTTTTTTCTGCTTCCGGAAGCATATCATTTTCCAGTATCAACTTCTGAGATGCAATCGAGTTTTTAAGTGCATCTTTTAATCTGGTATTTTCCTTACACATTTTTTTTGTGTCTTGAAATATCATTACATTCTCTTCACGTCCCATATCTCTTCTCCTGTTTTAAAATTCTGATAAACTATCCCCAGTGTTCTACTATGCTTCTGCTGATACATAGTACTGGGTACTTAAGCGTTCGATTTCTCTCCGCATCTGCTCCACAACCTCATCTGGTCCAACAATTTTGATGCCTTTTCCAAGAGAAATGATCCATCCAAAAAAATGACTGCTGACCTGAACACTTACATTCACTGTAAAATGCTCTGCATCCGTCGGAATCATCATAATATCCTTTCCAAAACGGTCAATAATAACCCCCGCCAAACCATTTTCAACCAGCAGCTTTACCTGCTGCTCTTCTCCGCCAAACATGCTAAAGCTCTTTTTGGCATATTCTGACATATCAAGTTTTTTGAAATGCTCTTTTCCTTCTCGTTCTTCCGCCGTCATCTGAACCCGAAGCATCTTATCTACGCGATAATATTTAATCTTCATCGCCTCTGAATCAAATCCCACAAGATAATAATTCTCATGATCCCAGGAAAGGCCCCAAGGACTAATGTTGTAAAATGCACCGTCGTGCCGAAGTTCCATTTCTTTCTTCACATTCCACTGGAAATATTGAAATTTAATTTTTTTATTTTCCGAAATAGCATTATGAATCGCATCCACATTATAGTAAATGCTTTCATTCATCGTTTTGATTCTTCCTGATACATAGACCTGTCGCTGCAGCTTCATTGCATCGTGTTTGCTGACTAGCTTTTCAAGCTTTTTAATCAACGCATTGGATTTTCTTTCTGTAATAAATTTGGATGACTGGATCGCATCTACCAAAAGCTTTAATTCCGGTAATTCAAACGAACGGGACACCACATGATAATGATAACGGTTTCCAACTGCCTCTCCTTCGACTTCAATGCCCAATTGCTCCAGATCCTTTAAATCATTGTAAATCGTCTTGCGATCCGCAGTGATCTCATAGGC
>CAZYUZ010000142.1:0-5715 GCA_964650775.1 uncultured Lachnoclostridium sp.
GCTGGATTTTATGCGGATCGTATGAGTGTGAATCTGGAACTGCCGACAGCGGAGAGTTTAAAAGCGTTGGCACCAAACAAATCCCGAAAGGCGATTTTGACACCCATGCGACAGGTTCAGCTTCGCAGAGAAGAAAATAAAAATGAACTGATGTTGTATCGGGGAGCCCCGAAATTTGTGCCAGCGGGACAAAGCACGCAAATGATCGTCGGGGCAACCCGGGAGTCGGACTTGGAGATTGTATCTGTGGCAGAAAGTTTATATCAGAAGTTTGATCTAAAGAGAGTGTTCTATTCTGCCTTTGTGAATGTAAATCACGATAAAATGCTTCCAGCGACGCTGGATGGTCCGCCTCTGCTGAGAGAACACAGACTTTATCAGGCAGACTGGCTGTTACGCTTTTATGAGTTTGAGGCAAAGGAACTTCTGGATGAAAAACGTCCGAATTTCAACATTTATTTTGACCCGAAGTGCGACTGGGCGCTACGGCATTTAGAGTGCTTTCCTGTGGAAATTAACACAGCGGATTATCATATGTTACTTCGCGTACCTGGAATTGGAAACAAATCTGCCCTTCGCATTGTGAAAGCACGCAGGACGGGGACACTGGATTTTGCGGATTTGAAGCGTATTGGAGTCGTACTGAAGCGTGCAATCTATTTTATCACATGCAAAGGGAAACAGATGTATCCTCTGAAAATAGAAGAGGATTTTATCACAAGACAATTATTAGGAGTAAAGGAGAAGCTGCCAGCGCATTTGACGGAAAATGTGACCTACAAACAGCTATCATTGTTCGATGACAATCTTTTTATGCAAGAACAGTCTGGACGGTATCATGACCGCTGTGTATGATGCCTACGCCAGCAGACTGGGATATGAAAATGTAAAATTACAAATGGAAGATGAAATGGACCGGGAGCTTTTTGCACAATACGTGGAAGTAGAGCCTGATACGACAAAGGCAGAAAAAGTGCTTCGGACGATTCGCAGAGAACTTGGCTTAGAGGCGCATGAGCGCATCTGTCAGGCAGCGGCAAGCTGGGATAAGAGAAAAGCCAATGCGATTTTTAAGACGGTAGTTTTAGGCTTACACCTGCCCAAAAAGCAAAATGTAATGAATTGTCTGACGAAAGACTATGTCTGCACAGTTGCAGACCTTGCGAAAAAGACATGGAACGAAGCACATCGGTTTATGGGCTTTGTGCGTTTTACAGAGCTTGCAGGCGGTATTCTTTATGCGGACATTAAACCTGAGAATGAAGTGCTGCCGCTTATTGCGCCTCATTTTGCCAACCGTTATCCGGAAGAAAACTGGATTATTTATGATGAAAGAAGAGATAAGTTTGCCATTCACAGAGCTGGAAAAGGCTGGATGATCCTGGAAGATATGAAGATCGCAGAGGAAGTGCGAAGCCAGCTTTCTATGGAAGAAGATGATTACCGTGCGATGTGGAAAGCGTTTACAAAAAGTATTGCCATAGAAGCGAGGAAGAATGAAGGTCTGCAAAAGCAGTTGTTGCCACTGAAATTCCGTGATAAAATGACAGAGTTTAAAGAATAAGTTGCGAAGCGGATTACGAATAACCCGTTTTCGGGAAAGGCAGAATCATGGAACGGGAACTGATGAAAATTTCAGTAAGGGAACTGGTGGAATTTATCCTGCGCTCCGGCGATATTGATAATCGTGTGGGTGGAAAAAAAGATGCAGAAAGTATGCTTGCAGGTGCCAGAATCCATCGCAAGATCCAGCGAAGCATGGGTTCGGATTATCATGCGGAAGTGACGTTGAAGTATCTGATTCCCATGGAAAAGTTTGACTTGCAGATAGAAGGACGTGCTGACGGCATCATTGATGGAAATCCCGTAACCATTGATGAAATCAAAGGAATTTACAAAAGTGTCGAATACTTAAAAGAGCCAGTACCTGTGCATTTGGCACAGGCAAAATGCTATGCCTATATTTATGGTGTTCAGAACAATCAGAGTACCATGAAAGTCCAGATGACCTATGTGAATCTGGATACAGAACAGAAAATTTATTTTTACGAGCATTATGCCATGGAAGAGTTATCAGAATGGTTTGATGCGTTAATTTTAGAGTATAAAAAGTGGGCGGAGTTTCGCTATGAATGGAAGCATCTCCGCAATGCCAGCATCAAGTCCGTGCAGTTTCCGTATGAATATCGTGAGGGTCAGAAAGAATTAGCAGGCAGTGTTTATCGCAGCATTCTAAGGGAAAAGAGACTGTTCGTCCAGGCACCGACTGGCACAGGAAAAACTTTGGCTGCCATGTTTCCGTCTGTAAAGGCTATGGGAGAGGGTTTGAGCGATAAAATATTTTATCTGACTGCGAAAACCATTACGAGAACCGTTGCGGCAAACTGTCTTGATTTGCTGCGCCAGCAGAAGCTTCGTATGAAGTCTGTACTTTTAACGGCAAAAGAGAAAATGTGTTTCTGTGAGGAAGTAAATTGTAATCCGGAGGTCTGTCCCTATGCCAAAGGCCATTTTGACAGAGTGAACGATGCAGTTTTTGAAATATTAAATACAGATCAGGATCAGATGACACGAGAAGACTTGCAAGCACATGCGGAAAAGTGGCAGGTATGTCCGTTCGAATTGAGTCTGGATGTTTCTACTTGGGTGGATATTGTCATCTGTGACTATAATTATGCCTTTGATCCGAGGGCACATTTGAAGCGTTTCTTCTATGAAGGAACGAAAGAAGACTATATTTTTCTTGTGGATGAAGCCCACAATCTGGTTGAACGTGCTAGAAATATGTACAGTGCGTCTATTTGTAAAGAAGATTTCCTGGAGCTGAAAAGACTTTTAAAGGGTAAAGCTCCGAAAGTAGAAAAACAATTAAATAAGAGTAATTTGCATTTGTTGGAATTAAAGCGTGAGTGTGATGATTATGAAGTTTTAAAGGATATCAATGCGCTGTATTTGCAGCTTTTGACTTTATCAGGAGAAATACAGGAATATCTGGAAATTGTGGACGATGCAGAGATAAAGAAAGCTGTCACAGAGTTTTATCTCAATTTGCGCACATTCTTAAATACCTATGATGTGCTGGAGGAAAGTTATACGATTTATTCCCAGATGTGTACCGATGGAAAGTTTCGATTGCATTTGTTCTGCATCCATCCGGCGAATCGTTTGAAAGAATATTTACAGCATGGCAGAGGCTGCATTTTCTTTTCGGCAACCTTTTTGCCGATACAATATTATAAAGAACTGCTGAGCGGTGATATGGAAGATTATGCGGTGTATGCAACTTCCTGTTTTCCGCCGGAAAATCAGCTGGTATTTGTTGGAAATGATGTAACAACCAAATATACCCGCAGAGGGCAGAGAGAATATGAAAAAATCAGCAGTTATATCGAAGAAACCGTGAGAAACCGACAGGGCAATTATCTGGTGTTCTTCCCATCTTACGAAATGCTGGAAAGTGTCTATGGCGCATTTGTTAATCTGGGCGCAACGAAAGACTGTGTCTGCAAGCTGCAGAGTAACAATATGTCAGAGGAAGAACGGGAACAGTTTTTGAATGAGTTCGAAAAAGAACAGGAAAAATCACTACTTGGCTTCTGCGTGATGGGTGGAATCTTTTCAGAAGGAATTGATCTGACCGAAGAAAAGCTCATTGGAGCAATCATTGTTGGAACAGGACTTCCAAGAGTCTGTACGGAAAGGGAGATTTTAAAACAATATTTTGATGCCAGAGGGCTTGGCGGATTTGACTATGCCTATCTTTATCCGGGAATGAACAAAGTATTGCAGTCTGCGGGGCGCGTCATACGTACTGCCTCAGACAAAGGCTGTGTTCTTCTTTTAGATGAGCGATTTGCAAAAACTGAATACAAAAGACTGTTCCCACGGGAATGGAAACAGCCTGTATTTGGTAAAATATCTGATTTGTCCAGTGTTTTACAAAATTTCTGGGAGAATTAGTCCTCCTGGAAGAATTTGATGAATTCTCGTGCTGCCGGACTAAGCGGTATCGGATCACTTGTGACGATGACAATTTCACGTTCTGGCAGCGCTTCTTTTAATTTTAAAGGATACATATCCGGTCTATCCTCTGTCAGAAGATAATCTGGAATAAAAGCGATACCAAGACCGATATTTGCAAGGTCTAACAATAAATCATTACTGCTCAATTCGATTTCAGGAACCAGATCCAGTTCGTGCTGTAAGAACAGATGATGGAGAAATTCACTGGTTGTACTCTGGCGGTCTAACATCAGGATTGGATAGTCTAAGAGTTCTTCAAAGGAAAATTCTCTGTTTTCCAGGTCGAAGAAATTTCTGTTTGCAGCGAAGACATCCTGGAACTTTTTGATCGTATGAATACGGTTTGTATTATTGAGACGGGAGTTTGGATAGTTGGTTACGATAAAATCCACCTGACCATTTTCCAAAAGATCCACACATCCTGGAGAAGTCTGATTGGTTACCTTGATGTGTACATTTGGGTACGCTTTATGGAATTTGCTAAGATAAGGAACCAAAAAGTAACGACAGATGGTGTCGCTGGCACCAATGCGCAGCTGACCGCCGCCAAGGGTGTTGGCTTCTAAAATCTGGTTTTCACCACGCTGGATCAAATTGATGGCGGGTTCAATATGGCGGAGCAGGATTTCTCCCTCCGGAGTTAAACGTACTTTTTTTGTACTACGAATAAACAGATTTTGATTCAGTCGTTTTTCCAGTGTTTTGATAGACTGGCTGACCGCAGACTGAGAAATATATAATTGCTTAGATGCCTCAGAAAAACTGAGGGAAGTTGCTACATAATAAAAAACTTTATAAAGTTCATAGTTGATATCCATCATAAGCACTCCTTATCGATTTATTAATTATAGTTATATGATAACTTATGAAATACGATAATGCAATCAAAAATCTGCAAGTATCTCAAGATATTTTTGTAAATATAGGGAGAAGCTTCCAATCTTTAAGTATATTAATGAATCTTATAAAAAAGATTAAATATATTAATTGTACTAATCTGGAAACTTGTGCTAGGATAAAAAAATAAATTAGAGAAGCTCTTGTGTATAAGGAGGTTACAATGAGTCAGGTAAGACGTATCTACGTGGAAAAGAAAGACGCTTTTGCTGTTAACGCAAAAGAATTACATAGTGAAATTAAAAGTTATTTGGGAATCAATGAAGTAACAGGAGTCAGAGTACTCATTCGTTATGATGTAGAAAATATTTCTGACGAAATTTTTGAAGCAGCATGCAACACAGTATTCTCTGAACCACCAGTAGACATTTTATATAAAGAAAGTTTCGAAATCGCTGAAAATGCGAAAGTATTCAGTGTGGAATACCTTCCAGGACAGTTCGATCAGAGAGCAGACTCGGCAGTTCAGTGTGTGAAGTTCCTAAAAGAAGATGAAGAACCAGTAATCACAACTGCTGTAACATATGTTATTGAAGGAAATATTGCAGACGAACAGTTAGCAAGTATCAAATCTTTTTGTATCAACCCTGTAGATTCCAGAGAAACAAGCTTAGAAAAACCGGAAACACTTGTAAGTGTATTTGATGAACCGGAAGATGTTAAAATCTTCGATGGTTTTAAAGATATGCCGGAAGCAGAGCTTAAAGAACTTTATGACTCTTTAGGACTTGCTATGACATTCAAGGATTTCTTACACGTACAGAACTACTTCAACGGTGAAGAAAAAAGAGATCC
>CAZYUZ010000143.1:0-5656 GCA_964650775.1 uncultured Lachnoclostridium sp.
TGGATGGTAATGTCCAAGGTGTTGTTGTCCATGCTAAAATATAAGCATCTTCATCTTTCACTTTGAAACGAACAACTGCGGAACGTTCTTTTACATCTTTGTAACCCTGTGCTACTTCGTGAGAAGACAGTGGTGTACCACAGCGAGGGCAGTAAGGAACAATTTTAAAGCCTTTGTATAAAAGACCTTTGTCCCAAATTGTTTTTAACGCCCACCATTCTGATTCAATAAAATCATCATGGTATGTTACGTATGGATCATCCATGTCAGCCCAGAAACCAACAGTACCTGAGAAATCTTCCCACATACCTTTGTATTTCCAAACGCTTTCCTTACATTTGTCGATGAATGGATCCAGTCCGTATTCTTCAATCTGTTCTTTCCCGTCAAGGCCAAGAAGTTTTTCTACTTCCAGTTCTACAGGAAGCCCATGGGTATCCCATCCGGCTTTTCTTGGAACCATGTAGCCTTTCATTGTTCTGTAACGAGGGATCATATCTTTAATAACACGTGTTAATACGTGTCCGATATGTGGCTTACCGTTTGCTGTAGGTGGTCCGTCATAGAATGTGTATGTTGGACCTTCCTTACGGTTTTCCATACTCTTTCTGAAAATATCATTATCTTTCCAGAACTGTTCAACCTTTTTTTCACGCTCAACGAAATTCAGATTTGTCGATACTTTTTCGTACATCGTTATTCTCCCTTTCTAAGTTTTTTCATGTATGTCGTAATAAAAAACTCCCGCCTGTAAAAGGCGAGAGCATAAAGCTATCATATACCACCTGTTACAACATACCATTATATGCGTTCCTTTTAACGGGGGAAAACCGTCAAAGCTTAATAGGTTGCCCTTTCAGCCTGAAGCTCAGAAGTGATCTTCGCACTGTCGTACTTTTCCCGGGCTCTCACCCTCCCCGGTTCGCTTTGAATTTCCAATACAGTGTTACTGTCTTCGTCATAGCCGTTATCGCGAATTAGTATATAGCGAAAAACTCCGATTTGTCAAGGTTTTTCAAGGATTTGGTTATTTAAATTCCTCATAAGTACCCTTGAAATGCACTTATAAATATCATATAATGATTACTTAAAATACACATTTAGTGGAATGATGAAATTGAAAGGACAATATATGGGATTTCGAAAAAATTTAATTCATAGATTTTTTTTAGGTGCTTTAGCCACATTTTTTGCTTTTGCACCGTTAAATATATACGCTGCAGAAAACTCTGAGAGTCAGGCTGCATATAATAAAACCATAGAATCTAACACCTGGGAAAACTGGCCTGCCGGCCCTGCTGTTTATGCGGAATCGGCAATCGTTATGGAGGCCGATACAGGATTAGTTCTTTACGCAAAGGATATCGAAGCAAAACGTTTCCCGGCCAGTATTACAAAAATTATGACCGCACTGGTTACACTGGAAAACTGTGAGCTTGACGAGGAGGTAGAATATTCCTATTACGCAACCCATTCTATTGAATATGGAAGCAGCTCCATTGCACGTACAGAAGGCGAGATCCTCACGGTTGAAGAATCTCTCTATGCACTTATGCTTTCCTCCGCCAATGAATGTGCCAATGCCCTTGCAGAACATGTGGCAGGATCCAATGAAGCATTTGCTGTGTTAATGAATGAAAAAGCCGCAGAGCTTGGCTGTGTCAATACCAATTTTTCAAATCCGAGCGGTCTGCACGATGAAAATCATTATACCTGTGCCTATGATATGGCATTGATCACACAGGCTGCCATTCAAAATGAAGATTTTCGCCGAATTGCCGGTACAGATTACTATACCTTACGTGCAACTAACAAAAATGATGAAGAGCTCTGGATGCAGAATCACCATTATATGATCGCTCCATACAGAACCTCAAAATATCTTGATGATACCATATTTGCCGGAAAGACCGGATATACTTCCGATGCCTTAAATACATTGGTGACCTGCGGCACAAGAAACGGCATGGATGTCATCGTTGTTACCATGAGAACCCAGTCCACTGGCGAGAGAGGGGTTCCTTTATTTACAGACACCACTGCACTTTTAGATTATGCAAATAATTTTCAAAAATTCAACATCTCTGAGAACGAACAAACCTTTGTGGTTGGAAATGCCTATGATTTTTCCATTGATTCGGATGATTTGAACACTTCCGCATCTTTAATCTCCATCGACAAAGACAGCAATGTGATCTTACCAAACACCGTGACATTTTCAGATACAGTTCCTTCTATTACATTTGAGGAAAATGAAAATGGTAACAAAGCATACCTGACCTACGAATACGCTGGTCAGACGGTTGGAAAAGCCTCTATTTCACTGGAAGAAAATACAGAGGAGGAATTTAATTTTACCGAAACGGAATCTGAGGGAGAAAATCCGGGAAAAGGTGGACCAAAATTCATTACGATTAACTTAAAGATTATATTTATTGTAATCGCTGTCATTGCATGTATCTTATTTATCGTAATGTTTGTTTATCGCTTATACAAAAAGAACCTTTCGAAAATTAGAAAAGCAATTAATATTCACCAGAAACGATGCTTTCTGAAAAAGCGACGCTATCGCAGACGAAAACGCAGATAATGTGGAAAAACGACGCTTAAACAAATTGAAAAGCTTTAGTCAAAAAGTAAGCTCCTCCACATCATAGACAAGGATAAGCCGAGGTCAAGCGCAGCCTCGAGGCGTTCCTTATCTATGATGTGGAGGAGCGTATTATTTAGGAAATATTTGCTTTTAGTCTTTTTAACCGTCTCTTCTCCACAACCTGCTTCTTCATCTCGCAGATTTTTTCCACATCCTCTTCGGAGATTGGTTTTACGATCTTAATCGGAAAGACCATGTGTGGGTCATTTGCATATTTTTTCATCTGAATCTTTCCACGTACAAATCCATGGAATGGGCATTTCGCAACGCAATAGTATTTTTTAGAGTTTCCTGAAAACCACATCACCTTTTTGCGAAGCACAGATCTGCAGATCGGACATTTGATAGAAGTAACGCCTTTGTCCTCCATCGCTTCCTCTCTGGAAGGAAATACTCTGTAAACGTATTTGCTGTAGGTTTTAAACCGCAGGCAGACTTCATCTTTTTTGCTCAGCGGAGGTTTGTAATAGTCTACTGACACCCTTTCCATCGCCTCCTTATTTTCCATCAGACTCTGAAAAATTCTTGCGACATAGCGGGCATCATTGACTGCACTGTGAAACATCAGGTCTTTTTCAAATCCAAATACATCCACGGCATGTTCTACAGTTCTTCGAAGCTTTCCATCTTCAAACACAATAGAAAAAATCTTCTGTACATCATAATATCTCATTACTTTGGGAAATGCATTTTCAATCTGATAATACTGCATATTCTGCTGCAGCTGCCAAAGATCCTGAGCACCCCAGGTACAAAAAATGTAATCATCTTCGCAAAACTGCATCAGATGCATAAATGCTTCCTGAAAAGAAAGGCCTTCTTTTAATTCCTGATCCGTCAGCGCAACGACCTCTTTCACTGCAGAATGTAATTTTTTATACACAGAAGGACGTACAACACAATTAAAAACGTCCTGTACCTCTCCTGCTTCATTTAATTTCACTGCACCAATCTGAATAATCTCAAAAGGAAGTTCTTTATTCTCATAGTTCTTTCCCTTTGCTGACTGGTTCCACTCTAAGTCTAAAATAATATAGTTCATAGCTTTAATCTAATAATTCTAATAATTTTTCCTTTGGAACTGCTCCCACCTGTGTTTTTACAACTTTACCGTCTTTGATGACTAATAAAGTAGGAATGTTCATAATTTTGTGGATTCTTGCAAGTTCTATCTGATCATCTACATTTACCTTACCAACTTTAATATCCGGACGTTCCTCTGCGATTTCATCTACGATTGGAGATACCATACGACATGGACCACACCACACTGCCCAGAAATCCAACAGAACGGTTCCTTTATATTCTGCTACTTCTTCTTTGAAATTTGCTTTTGTAATATCAATTACATTCATTTCTTTTCCTCCTGTTTTTTCAGATTCTTTCTCTAATCTTCCCCTGTAATCCTGCGGCAGCTTTCTCTTTCCACCAGAGAATGAGGTACAATGATCTTTGTTGCCACAAGGTTTGGATTTTCAATATGATTAATCAGCTGTGATGCCGCCTCAATTCCAAGCTGACAGGAATTTACGTCAATGGATGTCAGTGGCGGATGAGTCAGTCTTGCAAACAGCGAATCATTAAAGGAAATGATTGATAAATCTTCCGGGATAGAGATACCACATTGAATGCATACGCGTTCTAAAGATACCGCCAGAATGTCATCACTGACTACAATTGCAGTCGGGCGGTCTTCGGATTTTAACATTTGAAATAATGGTTCACACTCATCCAGATACACAGCATTTACTTCGATTATATATTTTTTCTCTGCTGGCAGATCATGCTGGAACATTGACAACTGATAGCCTGTTTTTCGGTCTGCTGAGAAAAGTTTGATACTTTCGCTTCCAAGATAAGCAATCTTTCGATGTCCTAAATCATACAAATAATCCGTAGCTTCTTTTCCCGCAAGAACATTATCGTTATCAATGTAAATTGTCAGGTTCGCAAACTGCTGCGCTTTCCCAACTAACACATAAAGAAGCCCTTCCTCGTTCAAATATTCAATAATGGCATCATCCTCTTTAGAATAAAGCAAAATAAAACCATCCACCTGACCACTTCTCACCATGGTACGGATTGCACCTAAGAGCTCTTCGCTGTTCTGCCCTGTCACAATCGTACTGATATACTGTCTTCCGTTACAGAACTGACTGATTCCACGGATTGTCTCCAAAAAGAAAGGATTTTCGAAAGTCTCTCTCGCAGATGGTGGCAAAATAATTCCAATCGTCTTGGAATTCTGACTAGCCAGATTACTCGCTTGGAAATTCGGTTCATACCCAAGCTGGAGCATTGCTTTTCTTACCTTCTCTTTTGTTTCCCTGCTGATAGACGGATTGTCCTTACAGGTTCTTGATACTGTGGAAGGCGAAACCCCCGCTAACGCCGCCACATCTTTGATTGTTACTGCCATACGTAACTCCTCACTTTTAAATTCATAACTCTATCATATTCTATTCCGACTATTTTTTCAATGAAAGCGCTTCTAAAATACCTAATAAAAAAGCAGGTTCTCACTGAACCCGCTTTTTTATGTAAATCTCTGTCATTAGTCCTCAATCCATTCTTTTACATTCTTAAGTAACCATTCTGCCAGTTCAGCCACACCTTCTCCTGTCTTTGCAGAAATAAAGATAATATCAATATCCGGGTTACGCATCTTTGCATATTCTACAACCTTATCTTTGTCAAAATCAAAGTACTGCATTACATCAATCTTGTTGATAACCAGCAGATCACATGTTTCGTACATCAAAGGATATTTTAAAGGTTTATCGTGGCCTTCTGGTGTTGAAAGGATAGTCATATTTTTTACTGCACCTGTGTCAAACTCTGCTGGACAAACAAGGTTTCCTACATTTTCAAGGATAACAAGGTCAAGATCTTTTGTTCCAAATTCATTGATGCCCTGTCTAGTCATATCTGCGTCCAGATGACACATGCCGCCTGTATGAAGCTGAATAGATGGAATTCCCGCATTTGTCATTGTCTGTGCAT
>CAZYUZ010000144.1:0-5638 GCA_964650775.1 uncultured Lachnoclostridium sp.
GTAAAACCTTTTGCTTCCTCAAAAGTTTCAATAACTGTTGCCTTTCCACAAACCCATCCTTTGATACCTTCTACTTCCGGATGCTTATCATTTCCAATAATGATAATTCGTTTTCCCGCCTTACTTTCACGCTCGACAATTCTGTGGATTTTCTTCACAAACGGACAGGTTGCATCCACAATGTTCAGGCTGCATTCTTCCATCAGATCATAAATACATTTTCCAACACCGTGAGAACGTACAATTACCGTTGTACCAGGTTTTAATGCTTTTAATTCTTCTACTGTATTGACAACAAATACCCCATTCTTTTCCAAATCTTCCACGACCTGTTCATTGTGGATGATCGGACCGAAGGTATAGATTGTTTCATTGTTTTTTTCTGCTTCTTTGTAAACTGTATCAACTGCTCTTTTGACACCGAAACAAAATCCGGCGGTTTTTGCAAGCTTTATTTCCATATTTCAATTACCTATTTGATCAGAGAAAGAATTGCCTGTACATTTTCTTCGATCGTCATGTTGGAGGAATCTACCAAAATCGCATCTTCTGCCTGACGAAGCGGAGCAATGTCACGATTCATGTCCCTGTAATCTCTTTCTTCGATATCTTTTTTGATTTTTTCCAAATCTGCTTCCAGACCTTTTTCAATCAGTTCTTTGTATCTTCTCTGCGCACGCACTTCAACACTTGCTGTTAAATATACTTTTACATCTGCATTTGGAAGTACGACTGTACCAATGTCACGACCATCCATCACAACATTTGCAGAAGCAGCCAGTTTGCGCTGTAATTCCAGTAATTTTTTGCGAACATCACCGTTTACGGAGCTTGCAGAAGCCATGTTTCCAACTGCTTCAGTTCGCAGCTGCCCTGTTACATTTTCACCGTTTAAGAACACCTGCTGTTCACCGTTTACATAGGAAATTGTTACATTGACATCTTTTACGGCTTCACTGATCTTTTCGTGATCATCCGCAGCGATTCCACATCTTAAGAAATGGATTGCCATTGCACGGAACATTGCACCTGTGTCAATGTAAATAAAATCTTTTTCTTTTGCGACTTTTTTGGCAATGGTACTTTTTCCTGCGCCTGCTGGTCCATCGATTGCTACACTATATCCCATGATTCTTCTCTCCTTAATCTTTCTATTCTTACTGCTGCACCGCATATAACGTACGAACTGCATATCTATTGTTTATTATATCAGTTAAACACTGATTCCTGCAAGATAGGCGGTCGACCATGCGATCTGCAGATTAAAACCACCTGTTTTGGCATCCAGATCCAAAACTTCTCCGATAAAGTAAATGCCCGGATGATTTTTGCTCTCCATAGTAGACGGATTGATTTCTTTGACCGATACCCCGCCTCGTGTAATAATTGCTTCATTCCATCCACGAAGAGATGTAATTGTAAGTTCAAAGCCTTTAATGAGATTTACAAATGCCTCTCGTTCTACTCTGGAAATTTCATTCACTTTCTTTTCCGGCTCGATTCCGCTCAGATCAATCATGACCGGAATCAATTTTGAAGGGAACAAACTGCCAAGAACATTTTTAAACTGTTTGTTTTTTCCTTCTTCAAATTCTCTTAACAATCTGGCATCCAGCTGCTCTTTTGTAAGGGCTGGTTTCAAGTCGATTACCAGACGAAGCGGTCCTTTTTTAATCTGCTTGGAAATATAAGAACTTCCTGTTAAAATGAGTGGCCCTGAAACACCGAAGTGGGTGAATAACATTTCACCAAAATCTTTGTATAATTCTTTTTTTCCATCATAGATTGTGGCTGTGACATTCTTTAGCGAAAGCCCCTGCAGCATTTTCGGAATTTCACCCTCGATATTTAATGGTACAAGTCCCGGGGTCAGTTCAGTCACCTTCATCTCCAACTCTTTTGCAAAGCGGTAACCATCTCCTGTCGAACCGGTTGCCTGATAAGACATTCCACCCGTTGCTACAATAATGGAATCGAAGCCCTTCTGTTTTAACTCATCCAGAGATTTCACCTCATGGTGTAAATGGATTTTTACCCCTTCTCTTTTCATTGCTCTCTCAAGTGTAGCAATAATATCTGAAGAATGGTCTGACAACGGGAACACCCTGTCTCCACGCTCAACTTTCAAACGACAGCCTTCTTTTTCAAAGAAGTCCATAACCATATCATTGGAGCAGCCATAAAAGGCACTATATAAAAACTTCGGATTGGCACGCACATTGTTAAGCAGCGTTTCAATATCTGCCGCATTGGTTACATTGCAGCGTCCTTTCCCTGTGATGAAGAGCTTCTTTCCAAGCTTTTCATTTTTTTCAAAAACATGCACTTCATTTCCATTGCGCGCTGCAAAAATGGAGGCAAACATTCCGGCGGCTCCGCCGCCTACCACTGCAACTCTGCTCATGCTGTTACTCCTTAAACTCATCTCAAATTAATCATCCTTTGAATTATACTATAACTCAGGCAAAATTACAAATATACCATGCTGTTCAGTTGGTAACATTTTGTCACCAACTCACTTCTATAATCGAAGAACTTCTGCTATACTATATTTACTTCAAAACAAGGAGAGATAACTCATGAGAAACATTAAACTTACCATAGAATACGATGGCGGACGCTACCAAGGATGGGCGCGCCTTGGCAAAAACGAATCCAACAATTCTATTTCTAATAAAATTATCGAAGTATTAGAAAAAATGACTGGTGAAAAAGACATTGAGCTTTTCTGTGGCTGCCGAACAGAAGTCGGCGTTCACGCCTATGCTCAGGTGGTGAATTTTAAGACAGAATGTCCAATGAAATGTCTGGAAATCAAACATTATTTAAACCGCTATCTTCCAATGGATGTTGCAGTGACAGATGTCCGAGAAATGCCGGAACGCTTCCACGCACAGTTAAATGCAGTTTCCAAGACTTATATTTATCGTATAACTGTCAGCGAAGTTCCTAGCGTATTTGAAAGAAAATATACTTATCACTGTTTTAAAACACCTGACATCAAAGTGATGCAGCAGGCTGCACAGAGTCTGATTGGAAAGCATGATTTTAAAAACTTCTCTACTGCAAAAAAATCAAAATCCACAGTACGAAACATTTCTGATATCGATATTTACGGAGATTCCGAAGAAATCCAGATCACCATTCAGGCAGATGATTTCCTTCATAATATGGCAAGACTTATCATCGGCACATTACTGGATATTGGAAATGGAACAAGAAAAAAAGAAGATATTGAGAAAATTTTTGCAGGGAAAGCTGCTGTCAGCGAACCTTGCGATCCAAAAGGATTATTTTTACAGGAAATATCATACTAGTCAAAGATAAAACAAGGGACGTCTTTCGACGTCCCTTGCTCATATTTAAGCATAAAGCAACCAGAAATAAATATATGCAGGAATCACTGCTGCTAAAGTAAATGGAATACCGATTCGCAGGAACTCTTTTGTTTTCACTTCATAACCTTCTTTACGTAAAATGCCAATACCAGTGATATTCGCAGAAGCCCCAATCGGTGTACAGTTGCCGCCAAGAGTCGAACCGGAAAGCAGACCAAAATAAAGCAGTGTCGGTTCAATTCCCAGTGTCGATGCAAGTCCGGTAACAACCGGTAACATCGTGGCAACGTAAGGAATATTATCAATAAAGGCAGATAAAAGTACTGAAGCCCATACAATTACTGTATACAGAACAAAAACATTTCCGCCACCCAGTTTTGCCAGAAGAGCCGCAGCTGCATCAATCACGCCCATATTTGTAATCCCACCAATTATCAGAAACAGACCAAACAACAATCCAATCGTTTCAAAATCAATGGCTTTAAGCGGTCTGAACAACGCATTTTTATCCTTTGTTTTCATCATGCTGTAAATAATGCCAATCACCATCAGCACAATACAAATCAGACCGTTTGTAATCACCGGTTTGTTCCTAATAAAAGAAGCGCTGATTAGCAGAACAATCATCCCCACCAGCAGAATTGTCGGAACGTAATCGGTAACAACCGTGCGTGATGCATCCTTTGACACCTGCTGTTTTTCTTTCCGAAACAACCATGCCAGAATCATAGCAGAAAAAACCGCCCCCAATTCCACCGCAAAGAAAATCCCCGGTTTTCCCTTATAAATGATAAAATCAAGAAAACTCATATTCGCATAAGAGCCCAGCATAATTGCTGTGGTATCTCCAACCAGCGTTGCAGCCCCTTGTAGATTCGAAGACACTGCAATTGCAATGACAAAAGGTACTGGATTGATTTTCAGTTTCTTACAAATTTCCAATGCAATCGGAGCAACCATCAAAACTGTTGCTACATTGTCTATAAAAGCGGAAATAATTCCTGCAAAAAGAGCCAGAGCAACTACCGCCATCTGTATATTCGAAACCTTTTCCATTACCAGATCCGCAAGAAGTGCAGGCATCTTACTGTCAATAAATAGCTGTACCAAGCCCATAGTTCCGGCAATCATCAAAAGTACATTAAAATCAATGGAACTCCATATCTGATTCATCGGCAGCATCCCGGAAACAATAAAAATCGCAGCCGAACCCAAAGCAATGTAGGGACGATACTTACCAAAAACGAGCATCAGCATATAGGTTACGACAAATAATAAAATGGCACAAATCATAGAGTTTTTTCCTCCTTTTTTATATCTTACCAATTCATAACAGGTAACACAAGCTAAAGTTGCACTCGCACAAAATTTAAAAAAGGGACATCACAAAAATGATGTCCCTTTAAAATCACTTATTAAACTGGGTAAGCTCCATTTTCTGTATCTGCAACTTTTGCATCTACTTTAGTTTTCTGCGCTTCTCTGTATTTAAAGAAGTCCATAGCTACCTGTGGGAATAAAGCGTATGATAATACGTCTTCATCCTGTTCTTTGTACTGAGCCATTTCAGCTTCCAGTTTATCAAGTTCGTTTGGAATTAAGTCTGCTGGACGGCATGTGATTGGTTCTTCGCCTTCAGCAAGAGCTAATTTCTGAACTTCTGGGTTGAATGGTTTAACTGTCTGACCGTATTCACCACGTAAAACAGCTTTTGTTTCTTTTGTCATCATTTTGTATCTTTCGCCCATAAGAACGTTAAATACAGCCTGAGTACCAACGATCTGAGATGATGGTGTTACCAATGGTGGTTCACCAAGGTCTTTACGAACACGTGGAATTTCTTCTAATACTTCATAGTATTTGTCTTCTGCGTGCTGTTCTTTTAACTGGGATACCATGTTGGATAACATACCACCTGGTACCTGATATAACAATGTTTTGATGTTTACGCCCATTACCTTTGGATTTAAGAGGCCGTTTGCAAGGCATTCTTCCTGGTATGGTCTGAAGTAATCAGCGATTTCTGCAAGAAGGTTCTGGTCAAGACCTGTATCAAATTCTGTACCTTTGAATGTTTCAACCATAACTTCTGTTGCAGGCTGAGATGTACCCATAGCTAATGGAGACATTGCTGTATCAATGATGTCACAGCCAGCTTCAACAGCTTTTAAGTATGTCATAGC
Source organism: uncultured Lachnoclostridium sp. (assembly GCA_964650775.1). Lineage (GTDB taxonomy): Bacteria > Bacillota > Clostridia > Lachnospirales > Lachnospiraceae > HGM12587. The sequence goes on from CAZYUZ010000144.1 coordinate 5,522, forward strand.
ACCAACACCTGATGTGTAGTGTGTATGAAGTTCGATTGGAAGGTTAGAACCTTCTTTTAATGCTTCAACAAGTTCTGTAGCTTTGTATGGTACTAAAAGACCAGCCATATCTTTGAT
>CAZYUZ010000145.1:0-5617 GCA_964650775.1 uncultured Lachnoclostridium sp.
GAATACTCTAGTTTGCTCAAACAACTTTTGTAGCGTTCCTTCTAAATGCGGGCATTGTCCGGGCAGCTTTCAGTTTCTTTTTCAGATCCAGAAAGGGCAGAGGTAGCAGCGATTCCACGCTTTGCCAAATCCTTTAGCAGCTCACCCTCCTGGGCAGAGAGTTCCAGTTTTCCAGTAAAGGTTATTCTGCCTATATTATCTATTTCGTCGAAGGTGACAGTCTGATTTATTAACTTTTGTTTTCTACTCGATTTTCTGTAGTGCAACTCTTTCCTTTTTAACCTGAGACTCCAGAACCTCATGAAGGGCGGTTTCCTGCTGAACATTAAACTGGTGACAGCTAGATGCGCCTCGGTGCTACCGTGCTCTCCGCACTCTATATCGGCAACCAGTGGCTCGCATGAAGTAGAAAAATCTTCCTGCAAGATGATGTAGCCCTATTGGTAATGTTTAATCCCTTCCTAGTCTGATCGTCAGCATAGGATAGGTCGTTTTATAGGCGCATATGGATTTCTCATTCCTGAGAACATTAACACTAAAGGATAATACTTGGAAATATGGACATTTGAACAACGAATATTGTAGAAGTAACTAAATGTTGCGAATTGACGGAACATAGTATTAGTGCTAAAATAACAACAAAATAGAAATATATGAATAAATGTAGAGATTTGCCGTATATGGCTCAAAAACAACCAAACGGTCTTTTGACATATGTTGCTTGATAACTCACTATATACTATAAAGAGAGGAATAGATCTAATGAATAAGATATTCGGTATTAATGGACAAAATGAGCTCTATATAAACCTGGATGCCAACTTATCGTGTAAATGGTGGGGAAATAACTGGGGTGAGATATTCCATTTCGTAGAAACATACGTCGCACATAGAAGAAATATAAAGCTAAAAGTATTTTTTACAAATTGTGTTTGGGCAGACCCCATTCCCATGCTATCCATTATTCTTGGCTTATTACATTTTAAGGAAGATTGTGGAGCAAATGTTGAGGTTTTTCTGCCTCGTTTGGGTACAGAAAATACTGAAAACAAAAATTATGAAAAAGGTCAGTTTTTGAAATTCTTAGCTACGCAAGGGTTTCTGAGAATATTGCTTGATAATTTTATTGTCAAGGACCGCGTATTTACTTTAGACCAGCGAATAATAGCCAAATATAGCAATTATAAAAATCGTTTGTTCTATAATGAAGCTGAGGTGTTCAGAGCAAGAATATTTACAATTTGTAGCGCAGAAGCGAAGAAAAGTATAATTAAACTAGTAGAGGATGAACTTCATACTACATTTCGAAATACAGTATCTCTCCAAACTTTTAATGTGATTTCTGAACACATTTATAACGTTCTTAATGAGCTAATAGAAAATGTCTTTCGTCATGCCTATGGTGAAGACGAACAGAAAAGATTTGGTCTATACATTCGCAAAAGGTATGGAGCAACAAAGAATTATGGGGCCGACTCCCAAAATGCAAGACAACAGGTCGAGAGGAAAGAAAAGGCTAACTGTCCCGCTATGGACAATCAGATATTATTAGAAGGTGATGCTGTTCTAGAAATCTTTTTTGTAGACATTGGCATGGGATTGAGAGGTAGTTTGGTTGACTACTATTCTACATTAAAAAAGAATTATAAGTATCCAATACGCGAGTTGTTTTGTAAAGTCCTGAAAGAAGGACTCCGAAAAAACGGTGGGGTAGCGTTAACTCCCTTTGGTGGTCTCCATTTTTTATGTAGAGTTATGCAGGAGTGCAATGGCTATGTTTGGTGTAACGAAGGAGTTGAGTGGGTTGGATCTTCATGTAAGAAATTACTCGGAGATTATCCGGAGACAACGGCTGATCTTACAGGTACATACGGCAATCATCTCCACCCCGGATTAGCATGGGGATTTCGAATTCCGTATAGCGATACCATCAAGCACAAAAGTACAATTGCATCAACATGGAAAGGACAACCACAAGAACATCCCGTATTTAAAGCATTTCAAGCAATAGAAAAGACAATTTCTGCGAATAATATATGTGTTTTCGATAATAACCAAGATTCATCCATATATGCTCATGGAAATGCCAAAGATTGGTTGGACATATCCCAAGATGCAGATTTTAACGAATATGCAAAAAGAGCAAATGCTTTTATTTGGTTTCCTAAAGCTTTTTATTCAAAAAATAACATTGTGAGAAAGGCCAAAGAATATGTCGAGCGAATCCGAAATGCAGATTCTGGAAAGGAAATTAATCTTGTAATTGGCGATATTGTTTCCCATGAGTTGATTTGCTTTTTTTATGCATTTCATAACTTTATTTGCTCTAAATTAGGCTCTGAAAATGTAAAGCGAATAGTATTAATAACAAACAAATGGGAAGTAGTATGTCTTGATAATGTTAATAATCGTTTTTGCCATAGAAAAGATTTGTCAGAATCCATTTATAACATTAAGGCGAATAACAGCACCACTGTGTACCAGAGTATTACTGTGTATGCTTTGTTTTTGCGTGCTTATGGATCATATGTTTTTTGGAAGAAAATTCTAAAATATCAAAGTGATCAACTATTTATTAATGCTACTGTTCAATGGAGCGAAAAAACATTTATTGAAGGTTATTTGGATTTTGAGCGTATATATCTTTACGAGGATCTGTATTCTTTATTGAAAAATGCACTTTGGAGAATGAGTGGATGTATAAGAGGAGCAAATGTTGAATATCGACATATTGATAATCCGTCTTTTAGAGTGTGTCAAGATGTGAGCGTTGAAAGTGTGCCTGTTGAGAATATCTCAACATTCTCTATTTTTACTGGTACGGTATGTGCTAGCGGATACACTAGAGATGCATATTATAAAAACCAAAATGCACATTTCAATGTAAATTTCTTTGCACATCCATCATTTAGCAAAGAGATTGTAAATACCGCTTTTTTGTTTATATGGCCAGACGATAAGACATTAGATATAGTTCCCCATGAGGACAAGATGTTTTATCGCTTAGGAAAGACCGGTTTGATTTCAAAATGTAAGCACGAACAGCTTATTAGTTCTTCCTCTGCATATAAAAATACCGTTCGATCCAAAAAAGATATGTATGCTGATTTTCAACAACGTTATCCCAAATTTATTAAATACGGCCATTATCATACAGATAACCACCATTATCTTGTAGGCTTCGATGTGATGACCTATATGAAATATAGTTATCTAAAGAAGGATGGGGCATTAGTTTATGTCTTGTGGAAAATTATTTCATATTTGTCAAAGGAGAGTGAATTTGAAAAAAATGTTTATGCTTTAAAAGATAAAGATTGGATTGATGTAATCCAGAAATGTTCTTTTACAGGCACGGAAAGAGGTGAGATTATTGTTTATCATTCCAATACAATTACTGAGCATTTTATGAAGTACATACGAGAAATCTTGCCGGCGCCTTTGAGTACAAAAATCATTCCGCTTAATATTGTTGCAGTTCAGGCACAAGGTGCACCCATTACTTTTTCCACGTTTATTTTTGATAAACTAAAAAGTATTTTTGGTTGTTGTACGAAGGAAGGAATTCTGTACATTGATTCAAACTTTTCGACTGGACGAAATATGTTAGAAATCGAAAATATTTTGCTATCAACGGGCTGCAAACGGGTCGATTTCTTTTCGGTAATAGACATGAGACGCTTGCGTAATGCGGACACAAGGTCCCGGTCGTATTGGAAAATCAATATGCCTCGATTAAACGATGATTCTTCGTGCATGATATGTGATGCACTTCATAAAGCTAATACTTTTACAGGATCTGTTGAGAGCAGTTGCGTTGAGCGTATCAAAATATGGCACAATAATTGGAAGTGCATGAGCATTACAAATATTACTGCTGACCATGGTATAGATACTGTGGATGGTATTTCGGTTAGTGCCGGTGAAAACATTCATATTTCCAATTCTACGGTGTTAAATATATATATGGCCGAGATGATATCCGAAACATATTCGAATGACTGTGTATATCAGTTTATTCGAAAAAAAACGGATTTGTCCATCCAGCAAAAAATGCAATTAATTTGCACACAAATATGCTTGTATGGAAATCAGAATTCCAGACAATTACAGTTATCATTACTCTGTGAATTGATTAGCAATTTGGCTAAGCAAAATGAGGTGAATCAGTACACCAGTTTCGCAGCGTTGATTCTTATATCGCAATCCGAATCAATAATGTATGAACTTCTGAACGAGATTCTGTACCTAAACCAAAACAGCAATGTATTAAGTACTAAAAAATACCTCTTGAAGTCACAGAATCAAGACCTTATTATTGCGATAGGGTATTTTGTAAAGAGACACCCTCTCATAGAACAGTTAGTTAATGGTTATTCTGATCCTGAGTCTGCCTTTATTAAAAAACTAAACGAGATACTAATTCCTGATAAAGATCTAAAACTTTTGTCCAAAGAATTTGAAGGTATACTTGTTAATGAATTGGGACGTTCACGGCATAGCACCAACATACAAAAATTAATTTTGGAACATGCTAGTAGTCTTGAGGCATATAGTCGTCAATGCGATGCAGCTCTTCACGATATTCATAGAATGCACGATATTATTCAAAAACTACCAATAGCATTGGCTAGTTCGAGATTAAGAGATAATGAAATATTTTCCAGAGTCCGTTGTTCAGTAACTGACGTTGTGAATACTCTCGCGATTGACAAAGAGGAAAAACAAAAAAATTATATGCCTCAGCAACAAACTCAAGTTAGAGCAAGTGGAGAGTTGTTATCGGCCATACAGGAATGTCAAAATTCTTTTATGAATGCTTTGAGAGGGTACTTCATCACATATTCAGAAGAAACAAAATCATATTTTGAGCAAATGGTTCACGATCAGGAGTTACGGCATCAAAAGAGAATACATGTACAGGTAGATGGTTCTGTAAATAACAAATGGTTCTTCTGGAATCAGGGTATTGAAAAAGAGTTCCGTTATTTCCTTGAGAATGTTGAACACTGCACAAAAAAAGTATCTAACGATGCTGAAATGGAGGTTTCTATCAGATTTGAATATAATGATCTACGAATTGAGCTAAAATCATGGTCCAATCAAATGCCTGATGTAGTAAAATTATCATTCCAAAAGAAAAACAGATTATCAAAAGAACAGGCGAAAGCATTTGATGTTATGTTCGATTTTGACAGCATTGCCAAAGAAGATGGTTTGTTCTTGCTTGTAACTAAAATGAGCGTACCTGCATGCTACCAACAGTTAGGAGGAAATGAAAATGGCGGCAGATAACAAAAAATTATTTCGTGCAGTGATCATTGATGATGATCCAAATCGAAATTCAACGTACGAAGAAGTGCTAACACATCGCTATGATATTACAATCATCAATGAAATAGAGACATTAACACGTCAGAAAATAATGCAATATGATCTTTTGGTTATCGATATTTGTTTATCCAAGGAGGTGGAGAGCTTAACAGCATTTAAGATAATTGAGGAATATGATCTTTCTCTCCCAACTGTTGTTGTTAGTAGTGAGTGGATCGACCAGAACGGACAACCAAACGAATTTATCCTGCAAGTTCCTAGATTTAAAAACATAATTAAAGTC
>CAZYUZ010000146.1:0-5589 GCA_964650775.1 uncultured Lachnoclostridium sp.
CCGTGTCTTCCCCTCCGGGAATCTGATAATAATTATGAACAATTAGAACCTTTTCTTTTTTTTCAGGCATTTATTTTCCTCTAATCACTGCATTTATTACAAATTTTGTATTTGTATAAAAATATCTTTTAAATAATCTCTCTGGTTCCTGTATCAAACGATACAACCATTCTAAATTGGCTTTCTGCATCCACATCGGTGCTCTGTCTATGTTTCCTGCTTCATAATCAAATGCTGCTCCAACGCCAACCATTAGCCCTTTAATCTTTCCCTGATGTTCTGCCATCCATCGTTCCTGTTTCGGAGCTCCAAGCCCTATCCAGACAAAATCCGCATTACTTTCATTAATCATCTGGATTACCTTTAAATCCTCTTCTTCAGAAAGTGTACGAAACGGCGGACTATACATCCCTGCTATCTGAACATTCGGATACCTCTTTTCAATCGTTTTTTCCAGCTTATTTAATGTTTTTTCAGTAGAACCATAAAAGTAATGACGATATCCTTCTTTTGATGAAATCTTTAAAATTTCTTTCATATAATCCGGACCGGTAGTACGATTCATTTCCGAAAAACCTCTTTTTCTTCCAACAGAAGAAAGCGGGCCTCCATCAGGAATCGCCATGACCCCGCCATTTTGAACTGCACAATATGTTTTATCATCATAACTCATGACAGTTGTATGAACGTTTGATACACATATATAGTCTCCGGACAGTTCTTTAATATGCTTTTTTGTAAAATCAATCAACCATGGCATATTAATTGCCGCTAAGTTAACCCCCATAATGTTACATACAGGTATTAATTTTTTGTCAATCATTCTTCATCAAATCCTTTGGTTTCATCCACGATAAATGGTGGACGGTTTCTGCTTGCATCTAATGCTCTCCAAATATACTCTCCAAGCATGCCAAGCATCAGCATGATTAGCCCTGAAGAACATAAGATGAGTGCCATTAAGCTGGCCCAACCAGCTACATCTGCACCATAGGTCAGTGTCTGCACAATAATTACGATGGCCCATATGATTGATGCCAGAAAGAACAATCCTCCCAGGGTTGACATCGCTCGAACCGGTGCATAGGAAAAGCTCATCATAGAATCTACTACCAATTTAATCTTTTTCCCTAAGGTCCAGCGGGATTCTCCCTCTTCTCTTGCTTTTCTGTGGAAGTAAACGTCTGCTCGCTTAAATCCTGCCCACATTACCTGCAAAGTCAGAGAAGAATTCTTTTCATCCAGCATTTCAATCACTTCAATTACCTGACGGTCAATCAGATAACAGTCACAACCGCCCTTTGGCATAGACGGCATGATATATTTGCGTACGATTGCATAGTAAAGACCTGCAAAGAATTTTTTCATCGCTGGGTCATCACGTTCTTCACGGATTGCCATAACAACTTTGTTGCCTTCTTTCCATTTGTCGTACATTTCCAAAATTAATTCAGAATCTTCCTGTAAGTCAGCCTGCTTCGTAACAGCGCAGTCTCCTGTACAATGATGTAATCCGGCAAGCAATGCTGCATGTTCTCCAAAGTTTTTAGACAATTTCACAAGTTTTACATTTGCATCCATTGCTTTAATCTGATTCATAATTTCCCAGGAGTTATCTCCTGATCCATCATCAACCATAACAATCTCATAGTCTCCCAATTTTCCAAGGATTTTGGCTTCCATATCCTTGTAAAGTGCCATTAATGTATCAGAATTCCAATATACTGGAATGATGATTGAAATTTTGCTCATTATTCATTCGCTCCCATTTCTTTTTTGTATTCTTCATAATCTCTGATGTATTCTTTGCCGTTATAATGAGTGCTTGCAAGTACCAAAAGAATCGAATCTTCTGAAAAGTCATACATATCTTTCCACACCATGGTTGGAATATATAATCCCATCATTGGCTTATTTAATTCGATAATCGCTTCGCTGTGTCCATTATCAATGCGAACCTTTGATGTGCCGCCAACATTAATCAGAACAAATTCTGATTCTCTGTTTGCATGCTGACCGCGAACCACTTCGCTGTCAGAGCCATAAATGTAAAACACTCTCTGAATCGCAAAAGGAATATGCTGTTCTCCTTCTACAACTACCAGTTTTCCTCTTTCATCACCTAAATCTGCAAAGTTCAGTACTTTGCACTGTTCTGTTACGTGCTGCATTTTATTCTCCTTATACAAATGCATTCAATGCTTCAATTACCAGTGTCTGTTCTTCTTCTGTCATACCACAATACATCGGGATGGAAAGAACTGTCTTTGCGTATTTCTCTGTGATTGGGAATGCGCCTTCCTGATATCCTAAATATCCATACGCCTCAGATAAATGTGGTGGGATTGGATAATGGATGATGGTTCCAATTCCTTTTTCATCTAAATATGCAATCAGTCGTTCTCTTTCTTCACAGCGGATTACGTACTGATGCCATACGGCTGTACAGTTTTCACGTACTTTCGGAAGCTGAATCTTAGGATTCTTAATTTCTGCAGTATAGCGTTCTGCAATTTTAATTCTTTCTGCTTCCATTGCATCCGCATGCGTTAAGCGAACTCTCAAAAGTCCGGCCTGCATTTCATCCAGTCTTGAGTTTGCTCCGACAATTTTATTATAGTAACGCTTTTCACTTCCATAGTTTCTAAACACTCTGAAATCTTCAGCGATTTTATCATTGTTTGTTACGATAGCCCCTGCATCTCCGAATGCACCTACATTTTTTGACGGATAGAAGGAGAAGCATCCGATATCTCCGAATGTACCTGTCATCTGACCATCAAAGCATGCACCATGAGACTGTGCACAGTCTTCTACAAGACGAAGATTATATTTCGTACAAAGTTCCAAAACACCATCCATGTTAGATGCCTGTCCATATAAATGAACAACTAGAATCGCTTTTGTTTTGTCTGTAATCTTTTCTTCTAATTTCTTTGTATCGATATTAAAGTATTCATCCGGCTCTACGAAAATCGGAGTCGCACCATTCATGGTGATTCCCATGACACTGGCAATATAAGTATTGCCCTGCACAAGCACTTCATCCCCCGCTCCGATGCCTAAAATACGAAATGAAATCCAAAGGGCATCCAGGCCGCTTGCAAGACCAACGCAATGTTTTGATCCTGTGTAGGCTGCAAATTCCTTTTCAAATTCTTTTACTTCATTTCCGAGAATGTACCAGCCACTGCGAAGTACTTCCAATGCTTTCTGTTCAAACTCGTCCTGGTATTGTTCAAAACCTCTTTTGAGGTTATTTGGCATAATTTTTGTCATATAATGTACCTCTTATATTATGTTTCTTATTTTTACACATAAAACTCCATAATCAATTAATTTTACCACGAAAAAGAACTCCTTGCAAGTCACAAGGAGTTCTTTATAAAAACTATCTATTTTATTCCCTTTAATACAAATGCCTGAAGCACATATTTTGTATATACACGGGTTTCTTTGAAAAGTGCGGGCGCTAATACAGCTGTAAAAATCTGAGTAATCAGAGTTGCAGCCGCCGCTCCACCTGGACCAAATTCTGGAATCAGGAGATAATTCAAAATAACATTTAATACTGCTCCAATTCCAAGATAATATTTCACATATTTCGCCTTATTTTCACATACAATCCAGATTCCACGAGCCGTTCCCAGCATCGCAAACATTGTATACCATGCTGATATTTGCAGTGAACTTGTGGCTGGAAGATATTCTTCGCCATACATCAGGAGAACAATCCATTTTCCTCCAACCGTCATTACAGCCGCAACTGCAATTCCAATCCAGAGAATCGCTGCGTACAATCGTTTGTTTTGTTTAATATAAACATCATAATTTTGTTTTCTTGCCGAAATAATCAATGGTCTTGCTGAATTTATTAATGCAGTCAATACAAAGCTCCACATTTGCGCCACTTTTGTAGCTGCCGTATAATAGCCTACTGCCGTTTCATTCAGCATCTGCTCAAGCATAATTTTATCCATATGGCTGTATATCGTTACCATCATACCTGATAGAATAAAATGATAACTATATTTCAGCATTTCTGTCCCGCACGAAAAAGATGCAATGAGTTTCTGTCCTTTACTTCGTCTATAGCTCCACACCAATGCAGCTGCAACCACAGCGGCTTCAATTGCTGTAGAACAGGCAAACCACGTAACGTCTTTCCCCAGCGCAAGAATTGCAATTTTATAAGCAGCCATTACCAGATAAGCAAATGTCTGTACTTTAACACTGACCTCTGTTTCCATTCTGGACTGATACCAAAAGTGAATCATTTCAAATGACTGAAATACCAGAGACAAACTCTGTAAAAAAGCAACTTTTATCATCAATGGGTCGCCGTCATCTAAATAATAGACGAGGATTGCAACCCCTACAGAGGAAAACAAGCTGCTAAGTACTCTGAAAAAGATCGTACTTCCAAGAATCTCTCCCTGTTTTTCCGGACGTTCCAGGATTTCTTTTACTGCTACACTATTAAATCCCAACTGGCAGATTGCAGAAAAAAAGGTTACATACGATGCAGTATAACCGATAATCCCATAATTTGATGGACCAAGATATCGTGCCGTCAGCATTCCTACAATTAAGGAAATGAACATCTGAATCACTTTTCCACCAATATTCCACATCGTATTTGACAAAAACAAATTTCCTTTGAATTTATTAATTATTTTTTTAATCATATCTTCTTCATTACTTTCTCTTTATTGTTTCCGGATAATACTGCAAAATAAATGCTGTATACCGGAATCAGATAAATAATATAAATGCTGACATTGTCCGTAAAAAAGAGCAGTATTGTATACACAGCCATGGAAACAAAAAGGCTCATTGCTTTGTTCCCAAATCTCTTTTCTACCAAATAAAACGCCACTGCAAAACTAATAAAATATAACAACAGACCCACAAATCCCAGCTCAATATGGAATTTCAGTAAGTCATTGTGCAGATTTGAAAACTTTTCAACATTCCATGCAGACAATAACATTTCCACAATGCCTAATCCATTACCAACAGATAAAAATGTGTGTTCAAACCACTCTACCACTTTTCCATACATTTTTACTCGGCCATTTGTGTTGATCCCAACACCTTTGCAGAATTGTTCCAGTGTACCTGAATAAATCAACCACAAATACACATTCGTTGCAAAAGCAACCAATCCCCAGATTGAAAATGCCACTCTTTTGTCATGACGAAACAGCCACAGAATCCCCTGAATCAGAACTGCCGCTGCAACTGCCAGCACCACGATTCTTTTATCAGTCAAAAACATCAAAAACGCAGCAATCGCACACAATCCCCATTTTTTCCTGAATATATAATAAATAAAAAATGCACCATATGCATAAGCAAACATGGATTCAACTGTAATAGTTTCCAGGATAAATCGCCCTTTGGTAATCAGATATACCAAAGCACTTGCAGCAAACTGCACGTCTACAATATAGGGCATGTTTTTTCCATAAAATACATATAATGAAAATGCAAAAAGTAATGGAATCGTCCAAAACAATAGCACTTTCAACGTTGATGAGTAAATGCTGGCATTCAGTAAAGAACCAAAGCATCCAATAGTCAAGT
>CAZYUZ010000147.1:0-5583 GCA_964650775.1 uncultured Lachnoclostridium sp.
CTTGGAACGATTGCTGCATCTAACTGCATTTCACCGTCAACCATAAGTTCTGGATGAGCTTCTTTCACGATACGTGTTGCTTCAACAACTTTATCAACGTCAGCATGTTTTGCACTACCCATTGTAGAGTGAGAAAGCATAGCAACTTTTGCTGGCTGCTGTACTAATAATTCGAAAGATTCTGCAGAAGAATATGCAATTGCTGCAAGTTTTTCTGGATCTGGATTCTGTTCAAGTCCGCTGTCTGCGAAAATGAATGTTCCGTTTGCGCCGTATTCACAATCTGGAACTACCATTAAGAAGAATGCAGATACAAGTTTTGTACCTGGTTTTGTCTTAAGGATCTGTAAGCATGGTCTTAAAGTATCAGCTGTAGAATGGCAAGCACCAGAAACCATACCATCGGCATCGCCCATTTTAACCATCATTACACCATAGTATAAATACTGGTTCATGAGGATATCTGTAGCCTGTTCTTTTGTCATGCCTTTTTTGCTTCTAAGTTCAACTAATTTGTCGATATATTCAGGAGCTTTTGGATCCTTTGCTGGGTCAACAACTTTTACACCTGTTAAGTCAAGACCTGCTCCAACTTCTGCTACCTGTTCTTCTGTACCAACGATTACGATGTCAGCAATTCCTTCTTTCATGATCTGCGCAGCAGCTTCGTATGTTCTTCTGTCTTCTGATTCTGGTAAAACGATAACTTTCTTATCTGCTCTCGCTCTGTCTTTGATTACGTCAATAAATCCCATGATTATCGACTCCTTTCTCTTTAAATTCCCTTTTTTCCATCCGCGCATACGGACAGACTTATGGTATTATTATACAATTGTCAAATTCAAAATTCAACCCATGTTGTACAATTTTCACGTTTTGCACGCAGAAAAAAACAATTAAATTTTTATGATTTTTCACAGATTTATCCTTCGATTTCTGATACAAGGACACAGTTCGGTGTTTCAATCTTCAATGGTTTTGCACACATTGTGAAAACCTTCTTCTCATAATCCATCTTAAAGATAGTAATAGAATTACTTTCATGATTAAAAGACATAATATGCTGATTGTCAGGGAAAAAGTCCACCGCCTTTGGATAGTCTCCACTGACAGGTAAAATACAGACTTTTTCTAACAGCCCTGTTTCATTGTCCACATGAAAAACACCAGCACTATTATCTCCTGCATTTGTAATCAGAAGTTTTTTGTCATCTCTTGAAAATCTGAGAGCACAGGCAGAGCTGCTTCCTGCATGATAATCATTTAATGTCGGTACCGTCTGAATCAGTTCAAACTTTGGTGATTTGCCTCCGTCTTCATAAGAGTATACACTGATATAATTTTTTAATCCGCAGATCAGATAGCAGAATTTTCCATTTCGACTGAATTTAATCGTTCTTGGAGCACTTTCAAGTTCACATCTTAAAATATCTACCAGCTTGATTTTTCCAGTACGATAATCGAATTTGTAAATCTTTACCTGATCCACACCAGAGTCTACAGCACATAAGTATTTTCCATCCGGAGTCAGGTTTACACTGTTTACGTGCGGCATAAAGTTTCTTTCTGCCACGCTTCCAATTCCTTTGTGGAAAATCTCATCCGTCATACCACCAATTGTACCATCCGCATTTAATCTCATGACTGTTACTTTTCCATCATGCCAGCCTCCAACAAAAAGATAATTATCATCTTTGTCAGTAGATAAATAGCATCCTCTCATACCCTGAATGCTCATGGAATTCATTTCTTCCAGATCCCCATCAGGTAAGATTCTGTAGGATCGTACTCCTTCGTCTGCGATAGAATACAAATATTTCCCATTGTGAGACTTCTTTATATAGGAAGGATTGTTAATCGGCACAACCTTTCTTTCTGTCATATTACCATTTTCCACATCGAGATCATAAATGTGAATGCCTTTACTCTCTCCATGAGTATAGGTTCCTACATATGCAACGTATTTCTTTTCAGTCATCTTCTATCCTCCGTCTTTTACTGCTGCAGCATGAATTTTTCAATAACCTCCGCCACTCCGGCTTCATTATTGGTGTGTTCCGTAATATAATTACCGTGCGATTTAATATCGTCTCCTGCATTCTTCATAACAGCACCAACTGCTGCTGCTTTGATCATAGTAATATCGTTTTCCGCATCACCAACTGCAATGGTATGTTCCATTGGAATATTTAAAAATTCAGACATAAATCTGATCGCATTTCCTTTATTGATTCCATATGGCATAAATTCCAAAAATTCCGGACAGGAGAAGCAGACATCTAAAATGCCATCTGACCATACCTCTAAACTCGCTCTGAAAGCTTCCAGTTTTGCATGGTCATGTCCATGAGCCATACAGAGTGCTTTGCATGGTTCCTGACCGTTTAATTCTGCAAAAATATCTTTGACGACTTTTTTATCAAGCTTACCCACAACAGCGTAATAATCACCAACTTCATTGTCTTCTTCGCAGATAAAACATTCATCCGTGTAAGTTTGGGCATGAATGTTCTGTTCTCTTGCTCTGTCAAATATATATTTTACCTGTTCCATGGTAAGTGTCTTTTTATAAATTGTCTTCTTTTCATAAGCATCATAGATCAGACCGCCATTATACGTAATTGCATAGCAGCCTGGTCTTTCAAGGCCGAATACCGGCAATAATTTCGTTACACTGCTAAGAGGTCTTCCCGTGCAGATAAATACTTTGTGACCCATCTCCAATGCTGCATCTATGGCTTCTTTATTTTTTTGTGGAAGTTCTTTTTTGTCATTTACCAAAGTACCATCAATGTCTAAAAAAATCATTTTTATCTGCATCGTCTTTTCCTCTCTCATTTGCACATTGATTTAAGAAGCCGATTTACTTCTGCACACTAGTTTAACACAAAGGTATATTTTTTCCAAGATGGTACATACTTTCTTTAACTCCATTTTATTTTTTCAACAGGGAGGCTTTATGACGTTTTCAAGAGATTATCAGAAAAATAAAAATGACTTAAAGCAGGCACTTCGCATAGAGAAAAGCTTTGACTTAATCTGTAAAGATACGGTCATTGGCGGCAAAAATGCCTGTTTTTTCTTTGTAGATGGATTGACAAAAGATGAAGTGATGCAAAAACTATTGTCCGGCTTCTATGCCATTCAGGCGAAAGATATGCCTGAAAATGCGGCCGATTTCTCAACAAAACAGCTTCCATATATAGAAGTTGATGTTGTTATGGAGATTTCTCAAGTAATTACCAGTATTTTATCCGGTATGACCGCTCTTTTGATTGATGGATATGATTCCGCCATCTGCATGGATGTGCGTACTTATCCGGCAAGAAGCGTTGATCAGCCGGAAAAAGAAAAAGTCCTCAGAGGTTCTAAGGACGGATTTGTTGAAACAGTTGTATTTAATACCGCTCTGATCAGACGAAGAATCCGCGATCCACGGCTTACCATGGAAATGTTATCTGCTGGGAGCATTTCTCACACAGACATTGTACTCTGCTATATGGACGAACTTGTAGACCAAACCCTGTTAGATTATGTGCGCACAAAAATTCAGAATCTTGATACAAAATCCTTATCCATGAATCAGACAAGTCTGGCCGAACGTTTATATGAACGAAAATGGTACAATCCTTTTCCAAAATATAAATACACAGAACGACCTGATACTTCTGCTGCCAGCATTTTAGAAGGAAGTCTGGTAATTCTTGTAGACACCTCCCCTTCGGCAATTATTTTACCCACAAGTATCTTTGGTATTATGGAAGAGGCTGATGATTATTATCTTCCGCCCATTACCGGTACGTATCTTCGTCTGACACGTTTTTTGATCAGTACGATTACATTTTTTATTACGCCGACCATTTTGTTGCTAACTATGTATCCGGAATGGATCCCGGAATGGCTGTCATTTATCAAACTTCAGGAATATACTAATGTTCCTTTAATGTTCCAGTTCCTGATTCTGGAGATTGCCATCGATGGTCTGAGGCTTGCCGCAGTCAACACACCAAGTATGTTAAGCACGCCGCTAAGTATCATCGCCGGTCTTGCACTTGGGGAATATGCAGTCTCCTCTGGCTGGTTCAACGCGGAGTCAATGCTCTACTTGTCATTTGTTGCCCTCGCAAACTACACGCAGCCAAGCTATGAGCTTGGCTACGCATTAAAGTTCTTCCGTATCATTACCGTTGTTTTCACAGGCTTTTTCGGCGTCTTTGGTCTGATTGCAGGCACGATTCTTTTGATTGCCGCACTGCTCTCCAACCGAACACTGGACGGCAGAAGACGTTACCTCTATCCGCTGATTCCATTTGACTGGAAAGTTTTAAAACGTCAGCTATTGAGGCTCCGCAGGGATGAAGACTCTTGAGTTTTCATCCTTTTTTTCGATTTTCTTTAAATGTTCTCTTGCTTCCTCTGTAAAAAAATCCTGCGCACATAAAAGTATTTTTCCACGACGGTCAATACGTTCATATGTGCCATCCGGCTGCATAATCTGCGCTTTTACATTATCGCTAAGCATAATATTTAACATTTGAATTATCTGCTCTTTTAAACTGTCATGATCAATCGGGAATAAAATTTCCACACGTCGGTCTAAGTTTCTTGGCATCCAGTCAGCACTTGCACAATATACTTCTTCCTTGCCATCATTCCAGAAATAGTAAATTCGACTGTGTTCTAAAAAATTTCCTACGATTGAACGCACCGTGATATTTTCACTCACATCCGGAATTGCGGTTCTCACGCAGCAAATGCCTCGTACAATCAGTTCAATATGAACACCTGCTTTGCTCGCATCATAAAGCGCATCACAGATTTCTTTATCGCAAAGAGAATTCATCTTTGCAATAATCTTTGCTTCTTTGCCAGCCAGTGCATTGTCACGCTCTCTGCCTATCAGTTCTAAAAACTTCTCACGAAGCCACAACGGTGCAAGCGATAACTTGTTCCAGTGAAGCGGCTCAGAGTAACCGGAAAGCATATTAAAGACTGCGGTTGCATCTTCACCAATACTCTGTGAGCAGGTCAAAAGACCAATATCTGTATATGTTTTTGCAGTTGCATCATTATAGTTTCCTGTTCCAAGATGAACGTATCTTCTAATACCATCTTCTTCCAAACGTACTACCAAAGTAATTTTGCTGTGAGTCTTCAGCCCTACAAGACCATAAATTACATGACAACCTGCTTTTTCAAGCATTTTTGCCCAGACAATATTATTTTCTTCGTCAAAACGTGCCTTTAACTCAACCAATACAGAAACCTGTTTGCCGTTTTCTGCCGCCTGTGCAAGCGCTGCAATGATTGGCGAATTACCGCTGACACGATATAATGTCTGCTTGATTGCAAGTACTTGTGGATCTACGGCTGCTTTCTGAATCAGCTTCACCACAGGATCAAAAGACTGGTACGGATGATGTAATAAAATATCTCCCTGTGCGATTTCATCAAAGATATTGTAATCGCCATGAAGTCTTGGCACCGCCGCTGGGATATGCTTTGGTGCACGTAAATGGTCAAATCCTTCCATTCCATACATTTTCATGAGGAATGTCAAGTCTAATGGACCATTGATTTTAT
>CAZYUZ010000148.1:0-5552 GCA_964650775.1 uncultured Lachnoclostridium sp.
GTTCCTGTATACCATGTAGATGGGATGGAATATTTCCCGGTAGAGATTCAGATTCGTACCATGTCTATGGATTTCTGGGCAAGCATGGAGCATCGCATTTGTTATAAAAATGAAGATGCAAGAAAAGAAGAATTGCAGAAAAGTCTGGTGAGATTCTCGAAAGAATTAAAAGACATGGAACGAAGCATGCGAGGACATTTGGACGGTAAAACAGAAGAGGAATAGTAATTGATATTTTTGTATTGAATTATCGATTTATTCATGTTAGAATATTAACAATTTCATAAAGAGAAATCAGGTGTCAAATTTACTTGATGAAAAGGGAAACAGGTGCAAATCCTGTACGAACTCGTCACCGTAATTAGGGAGCAAAGGCCAATAAATCACTGGGAAACTGGGAAGATGGCCGGAGGCAATGATCTATGAGTCGGGAGACCTGCCTGATGTATGAAACGTTTTTACCACGAGTAATTGGTTTACGTTATTTTTCCTTTCGAAGAAATTATAATGTATATATTGAGCCCTTTACTTTTGTGGTAAAGGGCTATTTTAATATCCGAACGAGGAAAAGGAGAAAAAGAACATGAAAAGAATTTTAACAATGCTGCTGATCATGACAATGGCAGTAAGTGCGATTGCATGCGGCAAAAAAGAAGAAGCATCCACAGAAACAACAGTGTATGAAGATGGTGATGTGATCGGTGAAGGAAGTAAATCTTTCGAATTTACAGTGGTAAACATGGCTGGTGAAGAAGCAACTTTTGAAGTGAAAACAGACGAAGATACTGTTGGAGCTGCTTTACTTGAAAACAATGTGATTGCCGGAGAAGATGGAGATTATGGTCTTTATGTTAAAACTGTCAATGGTGAAACTGTTGATTATGACAAAGATGGAAAATACTGGGCATTTTATATTAATGGCGAATATGGCATGACAGGTGTTGATGCAACTGACATTGCAGAAGGGGATTCTTACGCATTTAAGGCAGAATAACTATGAAGCTTACGACAAGAGAAGTGGCAGTGTTTGCGATGCTTGGTTCTATTATGTACGCATCTAAAATGCTTATGGAGATTGCGCCGAATGTACATTTACTTGGAACTTTTGTCATTGCATTCACAATTGTTTATGGAAAAAAAGCATTATATCCAATCTATGTATTTGTGCTTTTGACCGGAGTTTATGCCGGATTTGCAACCTGGTGGATTCCGTACCTGTATTTATGGACAGTTTTGTGGGGAGTGACGATGCTCCTACCGAAAAATATGCCCCCAAAAATCAAACCATTCGTATATATGTCAGTATGTGCAATGCATGGATTTTTATATGGGATACTTTATGCGCCGGCACAGGCATTTTTCTTCGGATTAAATCTCGAAGGTACGATTGCATGGATCATGGCAGGGCTTCCATGGGATTTTGTACATGGTGTCAGCAATTTCTTCTGTGGAATGTTGATTCTGCCCATTGTACGGGCACTTAGAATTGCAGAAGGAAATGCAATGATGAATTAGAAAAGACGACCAGGAATGGTCGTCTTTTTAAAAGTGTATACAATTTGACGAAATGTCTTCTAACAACTCATTGAGATGATTTAATTGTTTGATATAATTGTTTGTTTCCGCATCAAAATTGGCAGCTAAACCGGAGATACTGACAATGATCAGTTTTCTGCAGTGTTCAGCCAGTGATAAAATGCGATGGAAACATTCTGTTTCATTACATTTATGGATAAATATTCCGTTAGCCAGAAGATTGGATGCGTCTTCTAACAAGACAACTGCATTGGATGGAATATCAAGAGAATGAATATTCCATGGTTCTTCAATGGTGAGAAATCCTTTATCGGCACGCTGCAGTCGATGTTTTTCAATACGTTTATGGTTATCATCGGTTTGAGGAACCATAGTTGCCAAGTAGAAGAGTGGCGAATTACTATTCTGTACAGCCAGATTTTCCGCATACAGGCTTTTTCCGCTGTTATTTGGTCCTAAGATTAATTGGATGTCCATTTTTCATACGCCTCCACATCAATATCATCAAAGCTTGCAGCATTCCAGTACACAGAAGCAGCCATATCTAAAAGCGGCATTAAAGCAACCGCGCCTGTTCCTTCACCGAGACGCATATTTGCATGAATGACAGGTTCAAATCCCAAAGTCTGCATCAGCATCTGACCGGCAGGTTCTGCGCTGATATGAGATGGAAGAATATAATCTTTTACATATGGGCAAAGCTTTACAGCCAGGAGAGCTGCGACACCGGAAATAAAACCATCGATAATGATTGGTACATTGTAAAGTGCCCCTCCAAGAAATGCACCGACCATACCGGCAATATCAAATCCACCGACCTTTGATAAAACATCCAGCGCATCTGTTGGATTTGGCTGATTTATCTGAATTGCTTTTTTAATAGCATTTTGTTTACGGATCAGACCATCATCGGTGAGTCCTGAACCGCGTCCGGTAACTTTTTCTACAGGAACATTTAATAAAACCGAGAGAATGGCACTGGAAGTTGTAGTATTTCCAATTCCAGCTTCTCCGGTTGCAATGATACGATAACCTTCAGATTTTCGCTGTTCTACAAGCTGGATACCAGTTAGAATCGCCTGTTTTGCCTGTTCTAGGGTCATGGCAGGCCCGTTGCTGATATCATTGGTTCCTCTTGCAACAGAAAGTGGAATAAGACCTTCCACCTGATCGATCATTCCCATATCAATCGGAAAAACGTCTGCACCACAGGAAGCAGCCATGGCATTGACACTGGTTGTACGTCGAACAAGAGAATTTGCAATGGCAGTCGTTACATCATGGGTACTTTGCGCAACGCCTTGTGCCAAAACACCGTTATCAGCACAGAAAACAAGTACACATTTTTTTGAAAGATCGATTTTCGGTGTACCGGATGCCCCGGCGATTGTCGCAAGCAAAGTTTCTAGCTTTCCAAGGCTTCCTACAGGTTTTGCAATATGATCAAAATGATAAATGCAGGCTTCGTATGCCTTTGCATCGGCAGGTTTTATTGATGAAATCAGTTGAGTCAGTTCCATGATGTCCCTCCAAAACAGATTTTTTAACTGGTTCAAATTCTAATCCTTAAAAGATTCGTTGTCAAATGCTTTTATGACGAGTGATTGACAGTAAAATTTGGTATGACTATAATCTTGATAGTAGAAATTTTCAGAGGTAATAACTTATGCGTAAATATATAACAGCTTTTCAAATGACCCAGTCGATGTTTTGTTCTTTGCCATTTCCATGTAAGGAATGGGATGAGGAGTGCAGACCTTATATGCTCGTTTTTCTGCCTGTGGTAGGACTGGAAATCGGAGCTTTATGGATTGCTTTACATTACATTTTGCAATATTTCACCATCAATAATATGGTTTATGGGCTTATGATGTGTGCGATGCCTTTCCTTGCAACAGGATTTATGCATTTGGATGGTTTTATGGATGTGGTAGATGCAGTCTGTTCCTGGAGGGATTTAGAAAAGCGCAGAGCAATTTTAAAGGATTCTCATGTAGGTTCTTTTGCTGTTGTATGGTGTATCTTTCTGATTTTGGCAGGTTTTGCTATGTTTTCTGCAATACCAGAGAGAGCGGATATGAGAGTTCTATTGTTTGTTCCGGTAATCAGCAGATGCTGTTCAGCATTGGCAGTGATGAATTTAAAAACCATGAGTACAAGTCAGTATGCCAATGGGACTAATTATCCAAAATGTCATACCTATATTTTAATATTAGTAATTGCAGTATGTATCGGTGTTAGTTTTTGGGGCAGTGGAAAGCTTGGTATCGCTATGATTGCCTGTCTTGCAGGTTATGGAGTTGCGCTTAAAAAAAGCTATATTTCTTTGCAGGGAATGAATGGAGACATTTCAGGATTTTGTATCTGTATCAGTGAATTATGTGCGGTTGCAGCATTGGCGCTGCTATAGGAGTTTTTATGGGAGATTTATATTTGATTCGTCATGGACGGACAGAGGCAAATGAAAAATGGTTATATTGTGGCTCTACAGATTTATATCTGTCGGAATCAGGTGAGGCTGAGCTTCAAAAAGTAAAGTACAGTGTGCCTGAAAATGCGGTATTTATTACCAGCGGCATGAATCGTACAAATCAGACGTTGAAAATATTATTTGGAGATGTCCCTTTTTTAGTGGATTCCAGATTCCGTGAAGTGGATTTTGGCGTGTTTGAAATGAAAAGCTATGAGACTTTAAAAGAGCAGGATGATTATCAAGAATGGATATCCGGTGATAATGAAAAGAATGTTCCTCCATGTGGTGAGAGCGGGGAGCAGATGAAAAAAAGAGTTTTAGGAGGACTGCAGGATTTACAAGATGAAACGAAAAATGTAGTTCTGATTTCCCATGGCGGAGTGATTGCTGCGATCATGGAGCATTTGTTTCCATTGGAAGATAAGAACAGGTATCAGTGGCAGCCACGTCCAGGGCATGGTTATGTGATACGAGAAGGAGAATATCAGGAGATATAAAACAAATGAAAACATTGTTTAACATTACGACAAGTGAAGATGATCTGGATAGATTTGAATCTGCTAAGGATCTGGAAAACATGCTGGTGCCTCATTTTGATGGGGTGGAGCTAATGTATTATAGAGAAGATGAAAATAAGATTATTCCAAAAGAGAAAGTAGTCGGTTTTCATATGCATTTTTTTCCGTTTTGGCTGGATTTTTGGAAGGGAAATGAGGAAAGACTCTTAAAAGAGTTTGACACAAAAGAAACATGGGAACAATTTTATGGCGGTACTACAAGAGAGGCAATGATTCAGCGCTATAAAAAAGATTTAGAATATGCCCATCAATATGGTGCGGAATATGTGGTATTTCATGTTTCAGATGCGTCGATAGAAGAATCTTTTACATGGAATTACTATTATCGTGATGAAGATGTTGTAGATGCAACGGCTGAATTGATCAATGAACTTTTTAAAGAAGAAGATGGTTCTATGGCGATGTTGTTCGAGAATCTCTGGCAGCCGGGATTAAAATTTACAAGACCTGAGATTACAAAGCGTTTACTGGACCAGATTACATACCAAAATAAAGGCATTATGTTAGATACAGGGCATTTGCTGCATACAAATACAGCCTTAAAGACTCAGGAAGAGGGAATTGATTATATCCATCAAATGATGGATGCTCACGGTGAACTTTGCAACTATATTCGCGGCGTTCACCTGAACCAGTCATTGACAGGGGAATATTGCGAATCTACGAAAAAGAATCCACCGAAAATGGAGTCAACTTATGAAGGACGTTATACGCAGATGTTCTTTCATGCGTTTGCAGTGGACAAACATGAACCATTTACAGGGAAAGGCATCATTGAACTGATAGAACGTATTGCACCGGAATATCTGACCTTTGAATTTATTACCGCAGACAATGCTCAACATCGGGGATATTTAGAACAGCAGTTAAAGGCATTAGGAAAAATATAAAAATACAAAAGGAACCGTGGAAGTACGGTTCCTTTTCCTATAGAGGCAAAATATTCGTTAATTTCGTCTGCAAAA
>CAZYUZ010000149.1:0-5543 GCA_964650775.1 uncultured Lachnoclostridium sp.
GCTTGCCAAGCTCTGTGCTGTGTTACTCATTTTTACTCCTCCATCTTTATGTATTGTATAAAAAATTAATACCATTTTCTGCCGTTTATCATAATAACAAAATTGCAAGTAAAAAGCAAGTATTTTGTTATTTATTTATCAAGTTTCCCACAAAATCTTGTATGTTTCTTATCCATTTTTTTACTCTATTCCCAAATGTTGATTTTTCTATGTTTTCTACTGTATAAATTTTGAATTGTTCTATTACACTTCCGTTTAATTCATAAATAATGGTCCCGACAACGGTATTCTCCTGAACCGGCGCCTGTAACTGTTTGGCTGCCTCGACTTTACATTGCACAATTTCTCCCTCTCCCAGCAGATAGGAAAATATTTTGGCATCTGTCTCAACTGCAGCCCCCTGCTTCATACCATCAATTACCGGAATCTCTTTCAGATTCCAATCTTCCTGACCAACTGTCTGATAAAAGTAATTAGAAAATCCATAATCTAACAGTTTTTTGGCATCTCTCCATTTATAACTTTTATGCGGATACCAGCCTGCGCCCAGCAGCGCAATGATCATTGTTCTGTCATCCTGATTTGCAGCACCGGTATAACAATATCCTGCTTTCCCCGTAAATCCTGTTTTTCCGGTAAATGCGCCTTCATAGGAAGAGAGCAATGCATTATGATTCGTACAGCTTATGTATCTTTTCCCGCTCAATTCCTGAAATTCATAAAAGAGGGTTTCTGTAATCTCCATAAATTCTTTTGCCTTCGAAGAAATACAAATGCAATATCGCAAAATCAGTGCCAGTTCTTCTGCTGTGGTACAATGTTCCCCCTCATCATCTATCCCGTCAAGACCATTGGGTGTTACAAAATTTGTTTTCCTGCATCCAATCGCCTCTGCCTTTTTGTCCATCATCTCTGTAAATTTTTCTACACTTCCCCCAATCGCTTCTGCGACAGCCACTGCACTGTCATTATGTGATTCCAGCATTGTAGAATACAGCAGATCTTTTAAATAGTACTGCTCTCCTGCCTTAGCATTCATCTGAACATCCGGCTGACCAGCTGCATATTCTGAAAAAGTAACAATCTGATCAGGCTTTCCCAGCTCCAGAGCAAGAATGCAGGTCATGATTTTCGTCGTGCTTGCCATCGCATAGGGTTCGTCTTTATTTTTAGAAAACAGAATCCTTCCGGAATCAGCGTCCATCAAAACTGCTCCTGTGGAATACAGTCCCGACAGGACATCTGCCGCATTTGTCTGCAATAAAAAAACAGGACATAACAGCAGATTTATAATCAACACTGCTGCCATGACCTGTTTCTGAAATCTTTTTATAATCAGTTTCATGTATTTCCTCAAAAACTTTTTATAGAGTTTATGAGAAAAAGTTCTTTTATATGTTACACGCCCAGACGAATCTGAATTTCCTCTTCCGCTTCTGCCTCAAAATCTGCCATTTCTGTTGCAGAGAGAGATGGCAGTTCTTCTATCGAACTTACTCCGAAGTTACGAAGAAAATCTTCTGTCGTGCCAAATAACATCGGACGTCCCGGTGCATTCAAACGACCAACCTCTTCGATCAGACCATATTCTACCAGTTTATTGATGGCATGATCCGAATTGACTCCGCGGATTTTCTCAATCTCAGCTCTTGTGATCGGCTGTTTATATGCCACAATCGAAAGAACTTCCAGCTGTACATCTGTCAAACCAAATTTCTTTGGCTGTTTTGCTACTTTGATCAGCACATCATAATATTCTGTTTTTGAACAAAGCTGAAAAGAATCCTCAAGCTCAATGATTCGAATTCCTCGATCTTGCGCATTATACCTATCCATCATATTTCTAACCAGTTTTCTGGTTGTTTCTTTATCGTGTTCAATTGCAATGGCAATTTTCTCAACTTCTACAGCCTCTCCCATCGTAAAGAGAATTGCTTCAATTGCTGCGTAGGTTTCCTGTAATTCCATAATGCCTCCAAGTGTATTTTACACTTCTTTTTTGTAATATTTCGCGGAAGTAATGATAATATCCGCAAATGTCGTCTCCTGTCTGATTACAATCTTGCCCATCTTCATCAGTTCAAGAATCGCTAAGAAGGTAACAACAATCTGCATTTTACTCTGCTGCCCTTCTAACATTTTTTTGAAAGAGAAAGTACCATGCTCTCTGGCATAACTTTCTACAAAATCCAGTTTATCTTCCAGGGAAACTTCTTCTTTTTCAATTTTTCCAAATTTACTTCGAATCGGGTCCACCTTATCGTTCTGGCGTTTCATAACCGATTGGAAAATATCGTTTAATTTCTTTAATGTCAGATCTCCAATCAGTTTTTCCAAGTCCACCGGTTCAATATATCCTTCCACTTCCTCCGGAATTGTAGGACTTTTATACATCGCTTTTGCCGCATCCTGCATACGGTCCTTTAATTCATAGGACATGTATTTATACATCTTATATTCCAAAAGTTTCTGAACCAGTTCTTCACGAGGGTCAATTTCTTCCCCCTCTTCATCGATTTCTACCGGAAGAAGCATTTTTGCCTTGATTTCCAAAAGTGTTGCTGCCATGACCAGAAATTCGCTCATAACATTCAAGTCCTTTGTTTCCATGTTACGGACAAATTCCAGATATTGTTCTGTAATTTCGACAATCGGAATATCAAAAATATTAAATTTATTTACATCGATCAGATGCAGCAGCAGGTCTAACGGACCTTCAAAATTTTCTATCTTTACTGGTAATGCCATTGTTTTTCCATTTCTTTGTAAATTATGCCGGACTCAAATGAATGACTGATAATTCCGGCTTGTTGTTAAAGCGAATCGGAATGGTATGGGTTCCAAGACCTCGGGAGACAACCATTTCTTTTTCGCCGATTTTGTATTTTCCTGCACTGTATCTAGGGAATAATTTTGCCTGTGGGGTAATCACTCCGCCAATCAACGGCAGTCTGATGATTCCACCATGTAAATGTCCTGACAAAGTCAGATCTGCCCCCCACGCAGCATACTGCTGAAAATATACCGGATTATGTGCCAGGAGAATATTGTAACAGCTTTCTCTCTCATCACATTTTCCCAGAACCGCTCCTAACTGTGTTGCCTCAAATACATAACGATTAAATTTTTTAAAATATTTTGGAGGCAGATCATATCCGTAAATACAAAAATGATTGTTCTTCACAGAAATTTGGGCATGTTCATTGATCAACACCTTTACTCCGAGTGCTTCGATTGGTTCCATGTAGTCCTCATAGCGGGTACCATAAATCTCTCTATCCTGTCTCATACGTGCCTCATGGTTGCCAAGCCCATAAAATACCGGATATTCTTTCGCCAGTGCCATCACAGCATTCTGACCGATTTCATAAGGTATTTTGGAATGCCCTATCAGCATATCTCCTGCAAGGCATACAAAATCCGGAGAATTTTTCCTGATTTCCCCTAAAAGAATTTCATTATTTTCTCCGTATTCCTGATTATGCAGATCCGCAAGCATCACAATTGTTACGGGAGATTTTATTTTTTTCGATTTCAAATAATAATGTACGGTTTCAAACATTGTGCGCCTCCGCACATCATATTACCATAAGTTACATCATCCACGCAAGCCACACTCTTTTTACATAGTCTGAATATTTTGCTGCTTCCACACCATTTTTTGCAACAACCGAAACATCTCCCAGCTTTTCATTTCCATGATAATAGCTCAAAGTCCCTAAAACCTGATTCTGCTCTACCGGCGCCTGAATTTCTTCCGGCAGCTCCAGTTTCTTTTCAATGGATGTCAGGCTTTCTCCGTTCATCAGCAGAAACGAAAAATCCCCATCATAGATTGGCGTAACCATTGTTTCCACCCCTTCCCTGACAGGGATTGGCTCCAGCTTTTCTCTCTCCGCGTCTGTGTCTTTATAAATCTGATAATTTGCATAACCATAATTTAAAAGTGTTGTTGCATCCTGGAATCGTGACTTGCTGCTCTCACCGTTCATAATTACCGCAATCAGCTCCATATCTGATTTTTTTGCGGTTGCAGAAACACAAAAGCCTGCTTTACTTGTAGAACCGGTTTTCAAGCCTGTACTATATTCATATTGCCTGATCAACTTATTTGTGTTATTTAAACCGAATTCCTGACTGCCTTTGGCTGTGTTATGCTGGATGGTGTCCATCCAGATCGTACAGTAATCATGCACCTGCGGATGGTTGATCAGCAGTTCTTTTGACATCAGTGCCACATCATACGCACTCATCCTATGCCCCTCTTCATCCAGTCCATTGCAGTTCATAAAATGTGTATTTTTCATCCCAAGCTCTTTTGCACGTTCATTCATTTTATTGACGAACGCTTCCTCACTGCCAGAGACATATTCCGCCATTGCCACACAGGCATCGTTTGCGCTTGCAATTGCAATACATTTGAGCATTGTGTCTACCGTCTGCTTTTCGTTTGGCTCCAGAAACACCTGGGAACCTCCCATAGATGCTGCCTTTTCCGATACTACCACTGTATCTTCCAGCTTAATCTTGTGATCCTCCAGCGCCTCAAAAATCAACAGCATTGTCATAATTTTTGTAACACTTGCCGGAGGCACTGCTGTGTGTGCGTCCTTTTCATACAATATTGTTCCTGTAGATGCTTCCATCAACACCGCATGTGGCGCTGCGATTCCAATCGCAGTTTCTTCTGTCTTCTCTGCTTGATTTTCGGTTTCAGATGCCCATACAGAAACCGGAAACAAGAACAACAGCAATATCATAAAAACAAAACGAAGTATATTTTTTCTCACAAAAAAACTCCTTTTCAAACCTTTGTACAGTTTAGTAGGAGTTTTTTCAAAAAAGAACCATATTTATTTAATTGTCATCTTAATGTAATAACCAACCAACGAGTAATCCCAAAAGACATCCTGCGATTACCTGAATCGGTGTATGACCAACATATTCTTTTAATTTATCCTCTGAGAATACCTTCTGAAACTTCTTTTCCAAAGTTTCCTCAGCATTAAATTCATCAACAATTTCCTCAAATAAAGCTGTTAGTTCATTGATTACTTCCGCCTGTTTTCCGGTTTCCAGGCGAACTCCCATCGCATCATGCATGACGATAATCGCAAGCATCGCACTAATCGCAAATTCAAAGGAGCCAACACCATAATGCAGCAAACTCATCATTGTCATTGCACTGACAGTTGCCGAATGACCGCTTGGCATTCCCCCATCGCCAAACAAACGCTCCAGAGAAAATTCTTTGTGCAAGATCGTGTACAAAATCGCTTTGATCACCTGGGCTGATGCCCACCCTGTAATACCGGCGATCAACACACGGTTCGCAAGTAATTCATTAATAATTCCCATGTAAAAATCCCTCTTTTATTTCCCCTTAATATCTTCTTTTTAACTGTATTATTATAACATAAAAAAGCTTCTCTCGTAAACGAGAAAAGCTTTAACTTAGAAAAGGGACTGAAAAATCAGTCCCTTTTAACACAAATTAATTGTATTTACGTTTTCTAGCTGCTTCAGATTTTTTCTTACGTCTT
>CAZYUZ010000150.1:0-5509 GCA_964650775.1 uncultured Lachnoclostridium sp.
CAGATGTGGGAACAGATCATGGATATGTTCCCATTTATCTTTATGAGAGAAATGTCATCCCGCGTGCCATTGCCATGGACGTAAATAAAGGGCCGTTAGAACGCGCCGCATTACATATCGCAGAGTCAGGAATGAAAGATGTCATTGAGACAAGACTTTCCGATGGACTGACTGCATTAAATCCGGGGGAAGCGGACAGTATTGTCATCGCCGGTATGGGTGGTCCGCTTATGATTCGAATTTTGAGTGCCTACCCGGAAGTGACAGCATCCGCTAAAGAACTGATTTTGCAGCCACAGTCTGAGATTCCAGAGGTTCGTGTCTGGCTTTATGAACAGGGATATGAAATCACAGAGGAGCATATGGTATTTGAAGATGGAAAATACTATCCAATGTTCCGTGCAGTGAAGAATTCGGAAGCGGAAAAGTTATCGGATTTGGAATATAAATTCGGTAAATTGTCAGTTTTAGGAGAACGGTCAGTCTTAAAAGCATATCTTGTAAGAGAAGTTGCAAATAAACATAACATTTTAAAGAAGTTGAATGAAGAAACAACAGAGAAAAGCAAAGGCAGAGCAGAGGAAATCAAGGCTTTGATTGCAGAACTGGAGGAAATGTTAAGTGAAATGTAAAGAAATCATTGATTTACTGGAACAGGAATTTCCAATGAAATATGCAGAAAGCTGGGATAATACCGGTTTTCAGGTGGGAAACCGCGAAAAAGAGGTAACACACATTTTCGTGGCAATGGATGTGACCGATGAAAATATTGAAGAAGCAATCCGCGTGGGTGCGGACATGATTGTAACACATCATCCAATGATTTTTTCGCCGCTTTCTTCCATCACATCAGATACGATAGGTGGACGAAGAGTTCTGAAAATGATCGAAAATGGTATCTGCTATATGTCTACACACACCAATTATGACAGCTGCCGTATGGCGGATTTGGCAGCAGAACAGCTGGAAATGTCAGAATGTGAAGTGCTGGAAGAAGTGTTGGATGGAATTGGCATTGGAAAAGTGGGAAAACTTCCAAAAGAAATGACGATTAGAGAATGTGCTCTTTGGGTAAAAGAAAAGTTTCACATTCCATCCGTTCGTTTCTTTGGGGATGGAGAACAGAAAATAACAATTGCAGCAATCTGTCCTGGTGCAGGAAAGAGTCTGGTGAAAGAATGCCATGCAAAGGGAGCGGAAGTATATATTACCGGAGATATCGACCATCACACAGGAATCGATCAGGTGGATGATGCACTTCCGATCATTGATGCAGGACATTATGGAGTGGAACACATTTATATTGAAGATATGTATCGTTTTCTTGTGGAAAAATGCCCGAAAGTAAAGGTCAGCAAGGCGGCAATCAAACATCCATTTGAAGTTGTATAGTGCGTATCAGAATATTTTATAAAACGCTAGGAGGTATGAAGTTTGAAACAAATAACTTTTGGAAATATTGTAAAAGAATATGAGGAAGGAACGACCTATGCGGAGATCGTGGAAGAAATGTATCCTGACCAGTCAGAATACATCATTCTTGTAAAGGTGAATGGAAAGCTGGAAGAACTGGCAAAAAAGGTCAAGCGTGACTGCACGGTAGAGCCTGTTTTTTTCAGTGACAACCCAGGTTATAATTCTTACAGACGCAGCACTTCCTTTTTAATGCTGAAAGCGATTTATGATTTGTATTCCCGCGAAGAGATTGGGAAAGTCCGCATAGAGTTTTCAGCAGGTGCAGGCTATTTTTGTACACTCAGCGGAAAATTAAAAATTGATCAGACATTTACGGAAAAAGTGGAAGCTCGTATGAAAGAATATGTGGCAGAAGCAATTCCGATTAAAAAAGAAGTCGTTAACACCCAGGAAGCGATCGCCAGATTTGCAGAATACGGAATGAGTGATAAAGCAGCCCTTTTCCGTTATCGACGTGCTTCAAAGGTGAATATTTACAGCATTGGCGGATTTCAGGATTACTATTACGGATACATGGTGCCAAATACCTGTTATCTGAAATGGTTTGCGCTGGAACCGTTTGAAGACGGATTTATCCTCCAGTTCCCAAGAAAGGAAGAACCGACAGTTGTTCCTCCTGTAGAATTTAGCAAAAAAGTATTTGATGTCCTTCGCAAATCAGAAGAATGGGGAAAAATGCTGGAGCTTTCCACGGTAGGAGAGTTAAACAATCTGATTTCCAAGGGTAATTTGTCGGAAATGATTCTTGTACAGGAAGCCATTCAGGAAAAACAGATTGGCGATATTGCAGGTATGATTGCCGCAGATCCATCTAAGAGAATTATTATGATCGCGGGACCATCTTCTTCAGGAAAAACTACATTTTCCCACAGACTGTCTGTGCAGCTGCGCGCTCACGGGCTGAAACCACATCCGATTGCCTGTGACAATTACTTTGTGGAGCGTGAGGATACACCAAAGGACGAAAACGGAAAATACAATTTTGAATGCCTTGGTGCCCTGGACATAGAACTGTTCAATGATCATATGAACCGTCTGCTTGCAGGAGAAACGGTAGAGGTTCCGGAATTTAATTTTATCACCGGTAAAAAAGAGTACAAAGGAAAACAGATTCTTACTTTGGGGGAAGATGATGTTCTTGTCATTGAAGGGATTCATTGCTTAAATGATGCAATGTCCTATGGCCTGCCGGCAGAAAGTAAGTTTAAGATTTACATCAGTGCAATGACCATGTTAAACATTGATGAACACAACCGTATTCCGACCACAGATGGTCGTCTGATTCGAAGAATGATTCGTGATGCCAGAACGAGGGGGTCTTCTGCGAAGAATACCATTGATATGTGGTCATCTGTACGCAGAGGTGAGGAAGAAAACATTTTCCCATATCAGGATTCTGCGGATGTGGTGTTTAACTCTGCGCTGATTTATGAGTTGGCAGTGTTAAAACAATATGCGGAACCATTGCTTTTTGGTATTGACCGAGAAGAACCGGAATATGTGGAAGCGAAACGTTTATTGAAATTCCTTGATTATTTCGTGGGCGTGGACAGCAATCTGATTCCTAATAATTCAATTTTAAGAGAATTTATTGGCGGCAGCTGTTTTAGAGTATAACAATCATGAAAAACCACGAGTTTACAGCGTTGACGCGTAGTGTTACGTTGTGATAAAATGAGCGGTGGATTAAAAAATTAATATTGAGTAGGACAAATGTTCGCGGCTTATCGGCAGGTCATAGACCCTGTCGACGAGGTGAGGAAAGTCCGGGCTTCACAGGGCAGGATGCCGGATAACGTCCGGTGGAGGCGACTCCAAGGATAGTGCAACAGAAATATACCGCCAGCTTATGCTGGTAAGGGTGGAAGGGTGGCTTAAGAGACCACCGCATGCAAGGTAACTTGCATGGCATATGTAAACCCCATCCGAAGCAAGACCAAAACGAGACCTATGGCGGCCCGTCAGTCTCAGGTAGGTCGCTCGAACCTGTTGGTAACAGCAGGTCTAGATAGATGAACATTCAATGACATAACCCGGCTTATCGTCCTGCTCATGTTAAAAATATGAGTTTGCGAAAACCCTCGCGGAATAGTGGTTGTGTAACGGCCTTGACGAGTTACTAAAGAATTATTAGGAGAGAATTTATGAGCAAAGTTAGAACAAGATTTGCACCAAGTCCAACAGGACGTATGCATGTAGGAAACTTAAGAACTGCGCTTTATGCATATCTGATCACAAAACACGAAGGCGGAGATTTCCTTCTTCGTATCGAAGATACAGACCAGGAACGTCTGGTAGAAGGTGCAGTAGATATCATTTATCGTACACTTGAAAAAACAGGACTTATTCATGATGAAGGTCCGGACAAAGATGGAGGCGTAGGTCCATACGTTCAGAGTGAACGTCAGGCTTCAGGTATTTATTTAGAATATGCAAAAAAATTAGTAGAAAAAGGTGAAGCTTATTATTGCTTCTGTGACAAAGAACGTCTGGAAGGTTTAAAACAGGAAGTTGCGGGCAAAGAAATCACAATTTATGACAAACACTGCTTTTCTTTAAGCAAAGAAGAAGTAGAAGCAAATCTTGCAGCTGGCATGCCATACGTTATCAGACAGAACAATCCTCAGACAGGAACAACTACATTCCACGATGAGATCTACGGAGACATCACAGTTGATAATGCAGAACTGGATGACATGATCCTTATCAAATCTGACGGATATCCAACATACAATTTCGCAAACGTAGTCGATGACCATTTAATGGGAATCACACACGTTGTACGTGGTAACGAATATTTATCTTCTTCACCAAAATATAATCGTTTATACGAGGCATTTGGATGGGAAGTTCCGGTATATGTACATTGTCCATTGATTACAGATGAAACACACAAAAAACTGTCCAAACGCTGCGGACATTCTTCCTATGAAGATTTAATCGAACAGGGCTTTTTAACAGAAGCAGTTGTAAACTTCGTAGCACTTCTTGGCTGGAGCCCGGAAGATGACAGGGAAATCTTCTCTCTTGAAGAACTGGTAGAAGCATTCAACTACCGTCACATGGGAAAAGCACCATCTGTATTTGACTACACAAAGTTAAAATGGATGAATGGCGAATACATTAAGGCAATGGATTTCGATAAATTCTACGAAATGGCTCTTCCTTATATTAAGGAAGTCATTACAAAAGACTATGACCTTAAGAAAATCGCTGAAATGGTAAAAACACGTATCGAAGTGTTCCCAGATATCAAAGAACTTATTGACTTCTTTGAAACATTACCGGAATACGATACAGCAATGTATTGACATAAGAAAATGAAAACAAATGAAGAAACATCCTTAGAAGTATTAAAAGAAATGCTTCCTATCTTAGAAGCACAGGAAGATTACTCTAACGATGCGCTCTACGAAATGCTTATGAAATATGTTGCAGACAAAGGATGTAAGAACGGTTACGCACTCTGGCCAATCAGAACTGCAGTTTCCGGAAAGCAGATGACACCAGCTGGTGCAACTGAAATCATGGAAATCATTGGTAAAGAAGAAACAATCCACAGAGTGAAAGTGGCAATCGAATTATTAAGTAAATAAGAGGTAAAAAAGCTGTCACAATGTGGCAGCTTTTTTAATATGAGTGTGGATTTTATGTGCGTGGGCGTAGATTTTATTTTGAAACGTGGGCGTAGATAAAAAAAGCATTCTGCACTAGACACAACAACTTGCATCTTTTTCTCTCTATGACCACTACATACTATTAAAATGTTCCCGTACAACAACCTTTTTCCTTATACGCCCATCATTATACAATAATAATTGTTTTCATTGGTCTATGGAAGATTATAAAATAATACATCAAAAACTCAAAAAGAAGATAATGTACAAAGTGCACAAAAACAATGAATGAAAATTGTAAAATTGGTCAAAATGCCATTTTGGAAAAATAATAAAAAATGTTGTTGACTTTTGTCGATAATAGGGTGTATATTATCCAAGGTTGCTGAACACGGCAACAACAAAACAACTGAAAA
>CAZYUZ010000151.1:0-5391 GCA_964650775.1 uncultured Lachnoclostridium sp.
GGATTTTCAGCACCAAGTTCTGCCAAAGTTCTACCATAGCTTTCTCTTGTTGCAATTGTTTTAACTTCTGACATTATCTGGCACCTCCTTCTAATTCAGCCATTGCTGCTGCATACTGTTCATCGTTAGGAGCAACACCATGCCATCCAACCTGATTTTCCATAAAGGATACCCCTTTACCTTTCACAGTTTTGGCAATGATTGCTGCTGGTTTTCCAACAACTGCTTTTGCTTTTTCAATTGCTTCAGCAATCTGAACAAAATCATGTCCATCTTCTAAGCTAATTACTTCAAAGTTGAATGCTTCAAATTTCTTGTCAATCGGGTATGGACTGTTAACATCAGCTACATTACCATCAATCTGTAAACCATTGTTGTCAACAATTAAAATCAGATTGTCAAGATTTCTGTGTCCAGCTAACATAGCTGCTTCCCAAACCTGACCTTCCTGAATTTCACCATCACCAAGTAATGCGAATACATTGTAGTCTTTTTTATCTAACTTACCAGCGATTGCCATACCAACTGCTGCGGAAACACCCTGTCCCAAAGAACCTGTAGACATATCAACACCTGGAATGCCAATGCATGGATGTCCCTGAAGATAAGAACCGATGTGACGAAGTGTGACTAAATCTTCCACTGGAAAGAATCCTCTCTGTGCAAGCACGCTGTATAATGCTGGTGCTGCATGACCTTTTGATAATACAAAACGGTCTCTGTCAGGATTTTTTTCATCCTGAGGATTTACGTTCATTTCTTCAAAATAAAGATAAGTTAAAATATCTGCTGCTGATAAAGATCCGCCTGGATGTCCAGCTTTTGCAGAATGTGTCGAAGTTACAATGCCTTTGCGAACTTCATTCGCAACTTTCTGTAATTCTAAGATTTCCATAAGTTTTTCCTTCCTTTATATATAAACCCAAAATTTATTTCAGGGGTTTATCCAACATTACTTTAAAGTTTCCACTGCCGCTCTTTCAATTGCAAGACCTGCTTTATATCTTTCGATAAATACCTGGAAGCCTGCTACATCTTCTGGGTCCGGATCAATCGTTGTGCTTTCCGCATTAGCAAAAACTCTGTTTTCCAGATAGTCACTTAATGACTCATTTGCTTCTTTCCACTGCATATAGGCTGCAAGTACTGCAATTCCCCATGCACCGCCTTCTCCTGCGCTCTTCATAACGGAAACAGAAGTATCTAAAGCTGCTGCCATGATTCTCTGACCAACACCTTCTGTCTTGAACAGACCACCGTGACCATAGATGCAGTCAACTTTAACGCCTTCATTTTCAACCAGAAGATCATTTCCTACCTTGATTGCGCCAAGGGAAGTACATAAATGTGTTCTCATAAAGTTCGCCAGATTGAACTTGCAATTCTGTTCACGAACGAACAGCGGACGTCCTTCTGAGAAATGTGTAATATGCTCTCCTGAGAAATAGTTGTATGCCAGCAAACCACCACAATCCTTATCGCCTTCCAGTGCTTTACGATACAGACCACCAAACAAAGTATCCATATCCATTTCAACGCCGAAAGTATCGCAGAATTCTTTAAAAATTGCAACCCATGCATTCAAATCAGATGTGCAGTTGTTACAATGAACCATTGCTACAAGGCTGCCATCCGGTGTAGTTACAAGGTCGATCTCCGGATATACCTTAGAAAGCTTCTTTTCAAGTACGATCATAGAGAATACAGATGTACCTGCTGAAACATTTCCTGTACGTACCTTTACACTGTTCGTAGCAACCATACCGGTTCCGCCGTCACCTTCTGGTGGACAAAGTGGAATTCCAGCTCTTAAGCCGCCTGTCGGGTCCAGAAGTTTTGCACCTTCTTCTGTTAATACTCCTGCTGAATCTCCAGCTAAAAGTACCTTTGGTAAAATTTCTTTTAATTTCCAAGGATAGCCTTTATCTGCTACGAGAGCATCAAATTTTTCAAGCATTCCTGCATCGAAATCTTTTGTATCGATATCGATTGGGAACATACCGGACGCATCATCTGCACCCAGCACTTTTTCGCCTGTGAGCATCCAGTGAACATATCCAGCCAGTGTACTCATATAGCGAATGTCTTTGATATAGTCATGGTTGTCCAATACGGACTGGTAGAGATGCGCAATGCTCCATCTCTGTGGAATCTGATGGGCAAATTCTTTTACAAGAATTTTTACTGCTTCGTCAGTCATGGTGTTTCTCCATGTTCTGAACGGAGCCAACAGCTCATTATTTTCATTAAATACAAGATATCCATGCATCATAGCACTGATACCAATGGCACCGATATTGTTTAATTCAACATCATATTCTTTCTTCACATTTGCTTTTAATTCAGCAAAACAAGCCTGAAGACCTGACCATACTTCATCAATATGGTATGTCCAAATGCCATTTTCTAATCTGTTTTCCCATGAAAATCCTCCCTGTGCAAGCATTTCATGGTTGCTGTCTAATAATACACCTTTGATTCTTGTAGAACCAAGTTCGATACCAAGTACTGTTTTACCTTCTAAAATAATACTTTTTGCTGTCATTTTATCCATCATGTTTCCCCCTAGTTATTCCATGATATAACAATAGTCTTTTAAAGTATAACAAAGGCAACTTGAATTGTCAAAAATTGCCTTTGTTGTTTGTAAAAAAATACAATATTTAATTAAATGATTCCAAATACAGCCGCAATAACTTTAACAATTGCAGCACAGATCCATGCAATGGCACACTGCTCAAACGCAACACCAACAGCCCATTTTCCACCAAGTTCCTGTTTTACGGATGCAATTGCTGCTGCACAAGGTGTGTATAGCAGACAAAATACCAACAACGCTGCCGCTGTAGAAGGACTAATTACCGCCTGCAATGCTGCTGTTGTACCAAAAAGTACATTTAATGTGGAAACAACACTTTCTTTTGCAATGAAGCCTGTCACAAGTGCTGTACAGATTCTCCAGTCACCAAAACCGAGCGGTGCAAAGATCGGAGCTAACAGACCGGACACAGCTGCCAAAATACTGTCCTCTGTGTTGCTTACCATGCTTAAATGCAGGTTAAAGTTCTGTAAAAACCAGATGGCTACAGTTGCTACAAAGATAATGGTAAATGCTCTCTGCAAGAAATCTTTTGCTTTTTCCCAAAGAAGCTGAGCTACGTTTTTTACCCCTGGCATGCGGTAGTTTGGAAGTTCCATCACAAATGGTACTGCTTCACCTTTAAACATGGTATTCTTGAAAATCAAAGCGGTTACAATACCTACAGCAATTCCAAGGAAATATAATCCAACCATAATAATTCCACTGTATTCCGGGAAGAATGCCTGTGTAAAGAATCCATAAATCGGCAGTTTTGCAGAACAACTCATAAAAGGTGTCAGCATAATGGTCATCTTACGATCACGTTCTGACGGAAGGGTACGGCTTGCCATAACCCCTGGCACAGTACATCCAAATCCAATGAGCATCGGTACAATACTTCGTCCGGAGAGACCAATCTTACGAAGAAGCTTGTCCATCACAAACGCCACGCGCGCCATATATCCGGTATCTTCCAGCAATGACAGGAAGAAGAATAATATCACAATAATCGGAAGGAAACTAAGTACACTTCCTACACCTGCAAAAATACCGTCCATGATCAGAGATTGTAAGGTATCGTTTACCCCGGCAGACACCAGTAGATTTCCTGTCGCTACAGTCACTGCTTCTACACCCATTTCCACAATGCCCTGTAACCATGCACCGATCACATTAAATGTCAGGTAAAATACAACTGCCATGATTGCGATAAATGTTGGAATCGCTGTATATTTTCCAGTCAGGATCTTGTCAATCTTGCGGCTTCTTGCATGTTCTTTGCTTTCACGTGGTTTTACAACTGTTTTATCAACCAGCTTCTGGATAAAAGAGAATCTCATATCAGCAATGGCTGCTGCACGGTCAAGACCTCTCTCTTCTTCCATCTGGCGGATAATATGTCCCAGCATCTTTTCTTCATTAATATCCAGATTCAATGCCGCCTGAATTCTAGGGTCTCCTTCTATCAGCTTTGTTGCTGCAAATCTGACCGGAATTCCCGCTGCCTTTGCATGGTCCTCGATCAGATGAATAATTCCATGTAAACATCTGTGCACTGCACCGCCCGCTTCATCTTTATCACAAAAATCTGTTCTCTGTGGACGTTCCTGATAAGCAGCCACGTGCATTGCATGTTTTACAAGTTCGTCTACACCTTCATTTTTCGCTGCAGAAATTGGAATAACCGGAATGCCTAATAATTCTTCCATTTCATTGATGTAAACTGCACCGCCATTGCCACGCACTTCATCCATCATATTTAGTGCCAGTACCATTGGCACATCAAGCTCCATTAACTGCATGGTCAGATACAGATTTCGCTCAATGTTTGTTGCATCTACAATGTTGATGATACCCGTCGGTTTTTCATTAATAATAAACTGTCTTGTAACAATTTCTTCACTGCTGTATGGAGACATAGAATAAATTCCTGGAAGGTCTGTCACCAGTGTATTTGGATGACCTTTGATCGGACCGCTTTTCTGGTCTACCGTAACCCCTGGGAAATTTCCCACATGCTGATTTGCTCCTGTCAGCTGATTAAAAAGTGTGGTTTTCCCACAGTTCTGGTTTCCTGCCAGTGCAAATGTCAGCTTTGTATCTTTTGGCAATGGATTTTCTGTGGCTTTCTCATGAAATCTACCATCTTCTCCAAGCCCCGGATGCTCTCTTTTCGGTTTTCTAAGCTTCGCTTCTGTAAGCGATGGGTCTGTCGGCTGTTCAATCACTTTTACCTGAATTTTTTCTGCATCAGCCAGACGAAGGGTTAATTCATATCCATGGATACGAAGCTCCATCGGGTCACCCATCGGTGCGTATTTCACAACAGTTACCTCCGCTCCCGGAATCACACCCATATCCAGAAAATGCTGACGAAGAGCTCCTTCACCTCCAACAGCGGTTACCACTGCACTTTTTCCAATTTTAATATCTTTTAATGTCATCTTAAGTACTTCCTTACATACTCATATTATTGAATAGACGAAACAAACTTTTCTTAGTTGTTTCTTAGTAAAAATACTATATCCCTATCTATCGTTTGTTTCAACTACGAAAAACAACTTCCAGTACCCCAAAAATTACCGGTTGGTGCAGCATATAAATAATCAATGAATGTTCTCCCATCCAAGTCAACAATGGCATCTTTCTATTCAAGCAATTTGCTCCCGGAATTTTCCCTTCTTTCCACATGCGGTGCAAAAAATATCCTGTAAAATAGAGAAATGCCCACGGAAGTAATGAAAAATAATCCGTAGAATAGAACCACACGTCTGGAAATCCTAAAAATGTGGTAAACAGATTTTTGTATA
>CAZYUZ010000152.1:0-5362 GCA_964650775.1 uncultured Lachnoclostridium sp.
AGAAATTGACTGTCAGTTCTGTGATAAAGACTACCATTTCCTGACTTTCTCCAAATGCACGCTCCATAAAGTCAAAAGCACATTCCAGATTTTCAGAGGTTCCTGCGATTGTCTGCTCTCTTTTTTCTGTTTCTTTGGCGAACTCTATGCGTACCCTTTCGAATGCCGCATTTGGGTCTGCAATTCCTTCAGATTTTACCAATTGACCATAGGAATCTAAAGTCTTTGCAAGTTCTTTCTGCAGATGCTCTGTTTTTCTGTCAATTCGACCGCTTTCTCTATCAATTTCAGCTTTTGTCAGAATATCATGAGACATTGTCGATAACATCTCTGCCGGAATTCCACCTTCTGCCAGCTTTCTTCTGTAGGATTTTAAGATATCAAATAGTGTCGTCACATAAACATCTACATCATAAGCTGTCTCAAATTTTTCTGACAATGCAGCTAACAGCAATCCAATGACACTAAGTCTTTCATCAAATGGTGCAAATTTCAGCTTTTCATAAACAGACTCTCTGACATTTCCCTCTAAAATGCCCTGAATCTGATAATCTGTCTGATATTTATAATATAATTCCAGATAATTTGCAAAATCTTTTGCTATCTTTTCATGCTGGATATACTGGAAGATGACTTCCTGGTCTACTTCCATACCAAGCTTTTCATAAACAGTCAAAAGCTCTGACAAATCCTGCCAGCCCCTGGCTGTTGCAAAACGTTTGCCATCCACTCTTGTTTCCATCTGATAGAAGTTTTCTTTTTTCAGTTCCAGATAAGAAATGATTGCTCCATGGACCCCTGCACTGTAGGCATATTCTTTCCAGACAGAAAAGTTTGGCTCTACATCAATTTTCTTTACACGGTCTAAGGTTACGACGTCAAATTCACGGACTGATTTATTATATTCTGGTGGATTTCCCGCTGCTACGATGATCCATCCTTCCGGAACCTGCTGGTTCCCGAATGTTTTACACTGTAAGAACTGTAACATGGTTGGTGCCAGTGTTTCAGATACACAATTGATTTCGTCGATAAACAAAATTCCTTCCTTACAGCCTGTTTTTTCCATCTGTTCATGGACACTGCCGATAATCTCGCTCATAGTGTATTCTGTTACAGAATATTTCTTACCTCCAAATTCCTTTTCCAGAATAAACGGCAGACCGATGGCACTCTGGCGTGTGTGATGTGTAATGGTGTACGCTACCAGCGCAATGTCACATTCTCTTGCAATCTGCTCCATAATCTGGGTCTTCCCAATCCCCGGTGCACCAATCAGTAAGATTGGACGCTGGCGGATAGACGGAATCAGATAGTCGCCATATGCATCCTTTTCCATATATGCTTTAATTGTATTTTCAATTTCCTTCTTTGCTCTCTTAATATTCATACTTCATTCCCTGCTCTATCAGTTCGTAATCTAAGCGAAGCGCTGTCTCTTCCTCCAGCTCTTCCTTCTCAATGATCAGCTTCATCGCCCAAGGCGGAACAGCCACATCCGTATAATCTTCTTCCATAAACACAAAAGCGGTATCATAAGGTGGCTTTCTATGCGGATAATAACCATACCCGTCTGTAAAATAAATCATACCTTTCAGGTTGAAAAACTCCTTTCGGTCAATGAGCCCCTGTACATATTCAAAAGCTGGACGAAAATCCGTTCCACCGCATCCTACAACCTGAAAATTCTCCATGTAAGTTTTTAATTCTTCCTGATTTGTTACCTTCACATCCGACTGCACTTTCTCATCACACTGAATAATGCGAATGTGAATCTTTCGAAAGAAACTTTCTGTCTCTGCCAGTATGTGATAGGTCTGCTCCAAAAAAGTCTTTACCAACTCTCCGGAACAGGACATGGACGTATCGATGACGATAACAAATTCTTCAATTTTATGAACTTCCTTAAATTCCTGCGGCTCAATGAGCGGCATATTACCGTAAAGAGTCAGCCCATAATTATAAAAGACATAGTCAAAGCTGTCCAAATCCACCTGCATCTCTTCACGCAGCACCGCGAATTTCCGCAGGAATGCTCTGTAGTCATAACGTTCCCTGTTTTCTACCGCAAGTTCATCTGCCAGTTCTCCTTCTCCGTTGCTGGCTTCCTTGGAAAATGTCTCCAGCTCTGTCTGCATTTTCTCTGAGATTTCCTGCCACTTGTCATTTAACTGCTGGAAAGCATTCGATGGCGGCTGGTTATCTTTTTCCGGTGGCTGTGGCCAGAGGGTGTGATCGTCAATGCGAAACTCTTTCTCAAGCTTACGGATTTTATACTCTTCCAGCTCTTCCTCCACAAACAACTTGTATATCTTCTCCGCAGTCAACACTTTCAGCTTCTTCTCCAGATTCCCATAGCAGTTTGACCGGAAAGCACTTCTTGGAAACCGAATACTTCTATGGTTTAATCCATCAATCACATGCTCTGTCGCAATGTCACAAGCCAAATCCCACAGTCTTTTTTCTCTTCTGCCCTGCTTCAACAAATGCCTGAAAATACAGTGAAATACATTGTGCAGATAGGCTCTGTTGATGCGGATTCGGTCTATTCGATATAAATCTACCAAATACTGTGGATCAAAGTACAGATTGAATCCATCAGTTCCCAGTCCGTATGTGTTCACGTTCATCACATAATTCAAAGAGGATAACGCCAAGTCTAAAAATCGCATGTTCAGATATAACTCATTTCTTGATCCTGTCAGAATATCACGCCCGATGGCATCAAATTTCTGCGAAATCTCAATTGACACTGCTCATCCCCTCCTTTTTGGTAATCTATCTTTTTGCAGCATTTTCTCTAAAACTCAAAATCGTCAAAATCAAATGTTTTCTTCTTCGGCTTAAAATGTTCCAGGCCATAATTGAGCAAATAACTTGCCATCTCAGCCCTTCCCATTGCCGCTGCTTTATCCTGAAACTCCCGAAGCAGTTCTTCTGTAAAATATCCTGCTTCTGAAAGTACTCCCAAAGCTTCCAGATTATCCTCCTTGCAAATCTGTTTTGCAACTTCCCCTGACTGCTCTCTCAAATATTCCAGATAGCGTTCTTTCGCACCATCACGCAGCCCTGTCGGCGTACTTAATCGATTCATCGCAATCGTAATACAGGTCGGCGTAAACTCCTGCGCGATGGCATAAGAAAACACGCTGTCATATTTTTCATAATCCATCTGGCGGTTTCTGATACACTGACGGTATTTATACCCGGAACCATGAAATACAATATCAATGATCCTCGCCGGTGTATTTTCCACAGATTCCTCATAATATTCCGGGAAAGTCAGCTTTACGAACGTACCGTTTTTGTAATAAAGCTCCACTTCCACCTCATACTGGAAGTCATAAAGAATCTCCGTCAGGAAATAAATATCATCTTCTACGTCTTTGATGACAATTTTCTTCAGTTTTTTACATCCCATAAAGGCACCGCACCCAAGCCTTCGAATCCCCGCATAAAGGTGAATCTCCTCCAACGCAAGGCAGCGATAAAACGCATAGTCTTCAATGACCTCGATGCCTTTTGGCAAATCTATGATTTTCAAAGCACTGTAATGGGCGAACTCATGATTTTTGATCACATTTCCATGTGACTCGTCCAGTTCCAGCACTAACAATTCCTCATTCATATAAGTTTCCTCATGTCCTCTGGCAATGGCTGTTCAAATTTCAGCACTTCTCCTGTAATTGGATGTGCAAATTCCAGTCTCCAGGAATGCAGTGCCTGTCTGCCGATTTCACTTCTGTCATTGTGGTACAGAAAATCTCCCGGCAACGGATGACCAATCGCATTCATATGCACACGAATCTGATGGGTTCTCCCGGTTTCCAGCCAGATTTTTGCCAGTGAATATTTTGCATTCCTATCCACACATTCAAAGTGTGTCACCGCATGTTCTCCACAGGTAAAATCCACGCATCTCTCAACAGTGGATCCATCTTTTCTTGCAATCGGAAAATCTATCGTTCCATTTTCAGGCAATTCCCCTTTCACCACCGCAAGATAGGTTCTGTGAATTTCACGATTAACCATCGCAAGATTTAACGCCGCACCGGATAACATATTTTTCGCAATTACCACAAGCCCGGTGGTATCGCGGTCCAAACGGTTAATGCAGCGGAAAACAAAATGAATCCCCTGCTTTTCATAGTAGTATTTCACACCATTTGCAAGACTGTTATCGTAGTTTCCCTGAGAAGGGTGAATTGGCGTGTCCGCAGGCTTATTTAATACCAAAATATCTTCATCTTCATAAACAATATCCAATGGCATCTCCACTGCTAAGATGTTCTCAGAAACCTCTTCCTCTATAAATGTAATTTCCAAAACATCTCCTGCGCTTAACTTCTCTTTTGTATAAGCCCAGATACCATTTCGCTTGATTCCTTCTTCTGTCTTTTTCAGATAAACGATACATCCGTGGGAATATCTTTTCAGTTTTAAGTATTTTTCAATGGTGTAACCAGCAAATTCCGGCTCCACCGTATAAATCAGTTTTC
Source organism: uncultured Lachnoclostridium sp. (assembly GCA_964650775.1). Classification (GTDB taxonomy): domain Bacteria; phylum Bacillota; class Clostridia; order Lachnospirales; family Lachnospiraceae; genus HGM12587. The sequence goes on from CAZYUZ010000152.1 coordinate 4,500, forward strand.
TAATCATCTTTTTCTTTTTTGAAAATAATTTTTCATAAATATGCAATTGCTGTTAAACTACGTCATCACATACATCTTACTACTTCTTCGCGAAACAGGCTCTCCTGTGAGCGATTTAGAAGTACTTAGATTAGTTGGAGAACGACGACGCCTGAGTGGACAGGGCAGACAGGTGCGTTGATAATTATTGCTATTGTGATGATGTGTTTAAGAAAAGCCATGCACATCGCATGGCTTTGTAATTTCTTATATTATCTGATTCTTTCCGGGAATCCAATTTTCTTCTGCACCTTGCGAAGAGTCTTTGTTGAGAAGTACTGTGCTTTTTCAGCATTGTTCTTAATTACACTGTCAATGTATGCTTTATCTTTTTCAAGGTCTTTTACTCTTTCCTGTAATGGACGAAGTACATCTACAACTGCTTCACCAACGGCTGGTTTAAATACACCGTAGCCCTGACCATCGAATTCTCTTTCAACTTCTTCCGGTGTTTTTCCTGTACATGCACAGTAGATATCGATCAAGTTCTTAATACCTGGCTGTTCATCGCGGTAACGAATCTGCGCTTCAGAGTCTGTCACTGCACGTTTGAATTTTCTCATAATCGTATCAGGATCATCCATTAAGTAGATGCTTGCATTTGGATTTTCATCAGATTTGGACATTTTCTTTGTTGGTTCCTGAAGACTCATAATCTTCGCACCAACTTTTCCGATGTATGGTTCCGGAACTGTAAATACGTCTCCGTAAATGCTGTTGAAACGCTGTGCAATGTCTCTTGTAAGTTCAAGATGCTGCATCTGGTCTTTACCAACTGGAACAACATCTGCCTGATATAAAAGAATATCTGCAGCCATCAGTAC
>CAZYUZ010000153.1:0-5326 GCA_964650775.1 uncultured Lachnoclostridium sp.
CGAAGCATCTGCGAAGACCACGTACTACGTTGTATTCTCCGCCGCCTTCCCATGCGGTAAACTGTCTTGCTGTACGGATACGTCCTTCGCCTGGATCAAGACGAAGCATTACTTCACCGAGAGATACAGCGTCAAATTTGCATTCATTAGCTGGTCTTAATTTTAAATCCATTTTTGTTTTCTCCTTTTACATTAAAAATTTTGCTATACGAACTTTCCCTTATGCGACCGACTCGCAAGTTCTGTATATATTATAAATTATGGTAAAGAAAAATCCAAGTGAAACATTTGTTGTTCACATTGCAAAAGTTGCGGATATTCGGACTTTAAAAGTCTAATGTGCATTCTACAGGACAGTGATCGGAACCCAAAATATCTGTATGAATATGAGCACCCTTTAATTTGTCTTTTAAACATTCTGATACAAGGAAATAGTCAATACGCCATCCTGCATTTTTTGCCCTTGCCTGGAAACGATAGGACCACCAGGAGTAGATACCTTCCACATCAGGATAGAAGTAACGGAAAGTATCAATAAAACCGCTGTCTAATAAAATGGAGAATTTTTCGCGTTCTTCATCGGTAAATCCTGCATTTTTTCGATTGTTTTTTGGATTTTTTAAGTCAATTTCCTTGTGGGCAACGTTCATATCTCCGCAAACTACAACCGGCTTGGTTTCTTCAAGCTTTTTCAGATATGAACGGAATGCATCCTCCCATTCCATGCGGTATGGAAGTCTTGCCAGCTCGTTCTGGGAGTTTGGTGTGTAAACAGTGATCATATAAAATTTGTCGAATTCTAAAGTGATGACACGTCCTTCTTTGTCATGTACGGGGATTCCGATACCATAAGAAACATTCTGTGGTTCCTGCTTGGTAAAGATTGCAGTTCCGGAATAGCCTTTTTTTTCGGCATAGTTCCAATACTGATGATAGCCAGGCAAATCTAAGTTAATCTGTCCTTCCTGAAGCTTTGATTCCTGAATACAAAATATATCGGCATCGATTTCCTGAAAGAAATCCATAAAGTTTTTTCCAACGCAGGCACGTAAGCCATTAACATTCCATGAGATCAGTTTCATGTTCTTCTCCTTTTCAAGTGGTTTTGATTGTGTTATTATACACCATGTCAGGGGTGCGATGCAATTGAGAGGTACATTATGAGAATTGACAGTGAATATATAGAAAAAACATTGCGGCAGTTTGCACTGGATTATCATGTGGACGGCGGAGAATGGATTACAGAAAAAATACATTTAAGTCCGGTGAAGATACAGGACGGTGCAAGACTTCATGTGAAGCATGATCCTTTTTTTAAAGCAGCAATTATTATGGGAAAAGCTTATGTGATGGCTGATGAAGTAATGCATCCATGGCTGAACGAGGTTTTTGCAAAGGAACCACCGGAATGGTGGTGTGATTTTAAGAATCTTCGCAAGCTGGAAGCAGAGTTAAATAAGTATGGGAGAGAAATTTTTGATACCCACATATACTTTTTGCCGGCGGAAGAGCCGACCATGGAAAGACCACGCTTTCAGGTGAAGTGGTTTGAAAAAGAGGAATTGGAACAGTTTCGAAATGATAAACGCTTTAACACCTATTCCTTAAGCTTTTCGCCAACACAGCCGGATGTGCTTGCTGTTGTTGCATATGATGGAGAAGAGGCAATTGCAATGGCGGGCTGCAGCGAAGATGGGAAATACCTATGGCAGATTGGCGTGGACTGTGTGCAAGGCTATGAGGGCAGAGGTCTTGCCAGAAATCTGGTGACGATTTTAAAACAGGAAATCATTGCCAGAGGAAAAGTGCCTTATTACGGCACAGCGGAGTCCCATGCGATTTCCAGAAATGTTGCAATAGGAAGTGGATTTTTACCTGCATGGTGTGAGATTCAGGTAAGAAAATGTGAAGGTTAATTTTTAACATTGCATTTAAGACACTACATGATATATAATCATTTAATATCTTTAACCAGATATAGAAAACTTGATGAAATTAAGGAGATTACATGAAACTTTTATTTATCTCCCTTGGCTGCGATAAGAACCTGGTGGACTCTGAAGTCATGCTGGGAGAACTTAGCAAGCGGGGGTATTCATTCACAGAAGATGAAACAGAAGCGGAAATTATTGTAATCAATACCTGTTGTTTTATTAATGACGCAAAAGAAGAGAGTATTAATACCATCTTAGAGATGGCAGAATATAAAAATAGCGGCAGCTGCAAGGCGTTAATTGTTACTGGCTGTCTTGCGCAGAGATACAGACAGGAGATTATCGATGAGATTCCGGAGGTAGACGCGGTTCTTGGAACAACATCCTTTGACCATGTCTGTGAAGCGATTGAAGAAGCACTTGGCGGACAGCATTTGATAAAATTCGACGATTTACAGAAACTGGTAAAATCTGAGAATTCTAGAATTCTGACAACTGGCGGTCATTATGCTCATTTGAAAATTGCGGAAGGATGCGATAAACATTGTACCTATTGTATCATTCCAAAGATTCGAGGAACCTACAGAAGTGTTCCAATGGAAGAACTTATAGAAGAAGCAACGTATTTAGTAAGCCAGGGTGTAAAGGAACTGATTCTTGTTGCCCAGGAAACAACTCTTTACGGTATTGATTTATATGGAGAAAAGTCTTTACATAAGCTTCTGAAAGAACTTTGTAAAATTCCTGGATTATATTGGATTCGTATTCAGTATTGTTATCCGGAAGAAATTTATGATGAATTGATTCAGACCATTGCGGAAGAGCCAAAGATTTGTCATTATCTGGACCTTCCGATCCAGCACTGCAATGATGCGATTTTAAAACGCATGGGAAGAAGAACTAATAAACAGCAGTTGATCGACAAGATTGAAAAGCTGCGTGCAGCGATTCCGGATATTGCACTGCGTACGACACTCATTGCGGGATTCCCGGGAGAAACGCCGGAAGCCCATGAAGAAATGATGCAGTTTGTCAATGATATGGAATTTGACCGTCTTGGCTGTTTTGCATATTCCGCAGAAGAAGATACACCGGCTGCCACATTTGAAGATCAGGTGGAACAGGAATTAAAAGAAGAATGGCGCGATGAAATCATGGAACTGCAGTCTGAGGTTTGTGCAGATCTGGCAGAGGATATGATTGGAAAAGAACTTTATGTAATGGTAGAGGGCAAGGTTGCAGATGAACCGGCATACATTGGACGCACCTTTAAGGATGCTCCGGGCGTTGACGGATACATCTTTATCCAGACTGGGGAAGCTTTGATGTCTGGTGACTTTGTGAAGGTTCGTGTAACTGGTGCCATGGATTATGATTTGATAGGAGAAATAGCAGATGCAGATGAATTTACCGAATAAACTGACAATTTTACGAGTATTAATGATTCCATTTTTTGTATTGTTTATGTTACTGGACATTACAGGCGCAGCAGATAAATGGATTGCAGTAGCAATTTTCATTATAGCAAGTTTTACAGATTTTCTTGATGGATACCTTGCAAGAAAAAATAATTTAGTAAGCAACTTTGGAAAATTTATGGATCCGTTGGCTGATAAGCTTTTGGTGTGTTCAGCGATGATCTGTCTTGTAGAAATGGGCAGACTTCCGGCATGGATTGTAATTATCATCATCAGCCGTGAATTTATTATCAGTGGATTCCGTTTGATAGCTTCTGATAACGGCATTGTGATTGCAGCAAGCTATTGGGGAAAATTTAAAACAGTATTCCAGATGGCAATGATTATCGTGCTCATCTGCAATCTTGGCGGAGTATTTGGAATTATTGAAACAGCTTTAATTTGGATTTCTTTAATTCTGACAGTAGTTTCTTTAGTTGACTATATTGCAAAGAATATTGGCGTATTAAAGGATGGTAATATGTAATGCGGACAGCTTTGGCAGAAGAAGTTGTGAAAATGTTAAAAGCTGCCGGGATGACAGTGACAACTGTGGAATCCTGCACAGGTGGCCTGCTTTGTGGTGCATTGGTAGATGTGGCTGGTGTTTCGGATGTACTGAAACAAGCCTATGTTACTTACGCAGATGAAGCAAAGCATGCTTTAGCAGGGGTACAGGAAGCTACATTAGAAAAATATACTGCAGTCAGCGAGCAGACTGCCAGAGAAATGGCAGAAGGTGGCGCAAAGGCAGCGAAAGCAAATGCCTGTCTTGCAGTTACCGGAATTGCAGGTCCGGATGGCGGAACGGATGAAAAACCGGTAGGACTTGTTTATATTGGATGCTATGTGAATGGAAATACGGTGGTGGAAAGACATGTTTTTTCGGGAAACCGCAGAGAAGTCCGTGAACAGGCGGTGCATTCAGCATTGGAGTTTTTGAAAAAGCAATTACAGTAGGAAAAAGACTAGAGGAGGTATACCATGAGATATCACAATATTACAAAAGATGACATGTTAAATGGAGATGGCCTGCGCGTTGTATTATGGATGGCAGGATGCTCCCATTGCTGTTATAAGTGTCAGAACCCGGTGACATGGGATCCGGATGGAGGACTTCTGTTTGACGATGCGGCAAAAGAAGAACTTTTTGAAGCACTTGGAAAGAATTATATCAGTGGTATTACATTTAGCGGCGGCGATCCTCTTTATCTTGGTTCCAGACTGGATCTTTTAGAACTTATAAAAGAAATTAAGGAAAAGTTTCCTACGAAAACAATGTGGCTTTATACAGGATATCTTTGGGAAGAGATTAAAGGCTTGGAGCTGGTTTCTTATCTGGATGTACTGGTGGATGGAGAATTTATTTATGAACAGCTGGACGTTACACTACAATGGAAAGGAAGCGCGAACCAGAGAGTCATTGATGTGCAAAAATCTCTTGTACAGGGTGAAGTGGTATTACATGCTTAGGAGAACAAGTTATGATGAAAAATATTCAAATTAAATATTTTACAGATAAGATTGAGAAGCTGACCTATATCGATGGAAAGTCTGACTGGATTGATCTTCGTGCAGCGAAGGAGATGGAGTTGAAAGCTGGTGAATATGCGATGATTCCACTTGGTGTAGCGATGAAATTACCAGAAGGATATGAGGCGCACATTGTACCAAGAAGCAGTACCTATAAGAATTACGGGCTGATTCAGACAAATCATATGGGTGTTGTGGACGAGAGCTACTGCGGTGATAACGATCAGTGGCATATGCCTGTATATGCACTTCGTGACACTATGATTCATGTCAATGACAGAATCTGCCAGTTCCGTATTATGGAGCATCAGCCAAAGATCGTGTTTGAGGAAGTGGAAGAACTGAATGCGCCGGACAGAGGCGGATTTGGAAGCACTGGAAAGCAGTAATAAGAAATATGAG
>CAZYUZ010000154.1:0-5315 GCA_964650775.1 uncultured Lachnoclostridium sp.
ATAAGCAGAACTGTGATTTTTTTGTTCTTCATAGAGCGTATCCCTCCCTTTCCTAATACATTCTACCAAAGGGTCGCCTAAGAATTAGCAAATTTCCAATACTCTTTGGCAAAGACACAGCAAAGAACGTGCTTTTTGACCAAAGAACTTCCTAAAAAACTAAGGGGAATAGTATATTATTACCATTCCCCTTAATTTTATGCTATGCATTATACTGTTGCAATTTTTGCGTATGCCTGAGCAATATTTAAAATATGGTCACCCATACGTTCAAAATCTGTTAAAAGTTCAGAGAACAAAATACATCCCTGCTCTGAGCAGAGTCCCTGTTTCATACGCTCAATATGATTGTCTCTGTAGATTTCTGTCATATCATCCATCTGCTGTTCTAAAGCTGCAATCCTGGATAACCACTTCGTCGGTTCATCATCCATATTCGAAAGAAGATTCATTGCAATTTCACAGATATCCTGCATCTTACGGAGTTCTTCCTGGGCACCTTCTGAGAAGGTAATACCGTTTTTTTCCATCACATATACATATCCGCCGATATTTACTGCATGGTCACCAATTCGTTCGATGTTACCAATCACACGGAAATATTCTTCGATTGCTTCAATATCATTACCTGTTTTGTCATGAATCAGAATCTTGGAAATATATCGACCAAGCTCCTTGTTCATCAGGTCAATGGTCTCTTCCGCTTCATCTGCTTTCGCTGCCGCTTCTAAGTCTCTGTCAATAATTGCATGGAAGCATAAATCCACATTCTCTTTTGCAAGGCGCAGCATCTTTTCGATTTCTTCGCCAAGCTGTTTTAAATAAACCGCTGAAAAACCAAGCTGCAGATTATTTTTCATAAACTCATCATTGGCAAACGACAGCAGGCTTTCTTCCTGTGCTTCTGCTTTTGAGTCCGGCAAAATCTTTTCTGTAAGTACTGCCAGATACTGGCCAAATGGCAGTAACAGTAAAGTTGTTACAATGTTAAACAATGTAACAACTTTACTGTTACTGCCATTTGGCCAGTATCTGGCAGTACTGGCAGAATCTTTTCTGCAAGTACTGCCAGATACTGGCCAAATGGCAGTAACAGTAAAGTTGTTACAATGTTAAACAATGTATGCATATTCGCGATTTGCGCCGGTGCATTTCCCGGAGTAAAGCTTTCCACCAATGTTGTCAAAGGGAAAAACAAACAAATAATCGTAAAGATCGTTGTACCTATGACATTAAATAATAAATGAATGAGCGTTGTACGCTTTGCATTTTTGCTTGTACCAATTGCGGCAAGCACTGCTGTGATACAAGTACCGATATTCTGTCCAAAAAGAACGAATACTGCATCACCAAGACCAATCAGACCATTGCTTGCTAAGGACTGTAAGATACCTACAGAAGCAGAAGATGACTGAATGATCGCTGTAAAAAGTGCACCAACCCCGATACCAATAACCGGATTAGAGAATTTTGTCATCAGGCTTACAAATTCCGGAACTTCACGTAATGGGCTCATGGCATCTCCCATCATTTCCATACCGATAAAGAGTACACCAAGACCTGCAATAATTTCTCCAAAATGATGTGCCTTTGGTGATTTTAAGAAAACGACCATTGCAACACCTGCAAAGGCAAATAATGGTGCAAGCATCCCTACATCAAGGGCGATCAACTGACCCGTAATGGTTGTACCGATATTGGCACCCATGATAATCCAGACAGCCTGCTGCAAGGTCATCATACCGGAATTTACGAATCCGACAACCATAACTGTGGTTGCTGAAGAAGACTGAATGACTGCTGTAATTGCCGCACCGACAGCTACAGCAAAAAAACGGTTTGCAGTCAATCTCTCTAAAATCTGTTTCATTTTATTACCGGCAGCAGCTTCGAGACCACCGCTCATCATCTGCATACCATATAAAAACAGTGCCAGCCCGCCTAAGAGCGACAAGATATTTGTTATATTCATTTTTTTATTCCTCGTTTAGTTATTCTTGATCAATATCTACATTGATGCGATATCCAACTCCCAGTTCATTTAAAATGTACTGATTATCTCCTGGCTTGATACCCATTTTCTTTCTGATATTGGCCATATTTACCTGAAGTTTTTTTACACTTCCGGCATCAGACCATTTCCAGATTTCCTTGATAATTTCCGAGTAGGTCATCACCTTGCCCGCGTGGGCTGCAAGAAGCGCTACAATATTATATTCCGTCTGAGTCAGCTTAATATCCTCTCCCTTAATCAGAACATGTCTTGTGTCATAATCTATAACCATGTCACCAATCCGAAAATTTCTTTCCCCACCAAGTGTTCTGTTCAGATTCTGCTGATGAATTCTTAAGGCCGCACGAACTCTTGCCTGCAGTTCCGCAGTCCCGAAAGGCTTTGTAATATAATCATTTGCCCCTGCATCCAATGCTGCAACCTTATCTTTTTCATCCGTTCTGGCAGACAGAACAATGATTGGAGTGGAAAAATCCTGCCTGATCAAATCCAGAAAATCCATTCCATCTCCATCCGGAAGTCCCAAATCAAGAATCACCACATCTGGTGAATGGGACATAAACGCCATCTTGCCTTCTGCGGCTGTTTTTGCTTCTACTACCTGATATCCGTTGGTGCTAAGAATCGTTTTCACAAAATGTCTGATATTTCCTTCATCTTCCACAATGAGTACTTTATATTTATTGCTGTTCATCCAGCTCTTCCTCCATCTTCAGTGTAAATCTAAAGCAGCAACCGCCTTCTTTTAGATTTTCAACTGTAATTTTACCTTCGTGTGCTTTGATAACAGATGCACATACGGACAGGCCGATGCCCATATTGCGTTTCTGATTATCCGCAGGCAGATTTCCTGTTTCGAAATATCCTGTAAAAATGCGTTCCATTCTTTCTTTTGGAATTCCGCATCCATCATCAATAATCTCAAATACAGCATTTTGCCCTTTGGTAGACACGCGCAAAATTAAAGTTTTCATTCCTTTTGCATGCTGCACTGCATTCTCCAGCATATTGACAATGACCTGGGTTATGAGCACTGCATCCATTGGTATATTAATAAATTCATCGGGAATTTCAAGTTGAATTTCCTGCTTTGGATAACGCTTTTTAAATCTGACAATGACAGAGTCAATCAGTTCCTCCAAAACCACCGGTGTTTTGATCAGGTTCACCTCACCGCTGTCGATTTTCGTAACTGACAAGAGGTTTTCCACCATGCCAATGAGCCACTGGGAATCCTCTCTGATATCATCTGCCAGCTCCAGCATCTGCTGCTTTGTAAGCTCATCTGCATTTTCCACCATTGCAGAACTGGAACCATAAATGGTTGTCAAAGGTGTTCGCAAGTCATGAGAAATGGCCCTTAAAAGGTTTGCGCGCATTTTTTCCTTTTCTGTTTCCATCCTCATTTTTTCCTGTCGTTTCAATTCAGTCGTTAAAATACTTGTCATAATAGAAATAATCAGCATAACAATTGCAGATACCAGATTTTCCAAAATGATAAAGTTGAACTTAAAATATGGAAAAGTAAACGCAAAGTTTACTGCCAGCATTCCGATCAAAGAAGCTCCAACTCCATAAATATAATTTTCCGTGTATCTTGAAATCAAAAAAACTGCAAGCGAAAAAAGCGCCGGAATCGGCGAATGTGTATCAAACAGCTGTACAATTCCAAGACTGACTGCAAAAGCGACACATAAAATCAGCGTTGTTAAAGCAATATCCCTTAATATTGTTTTTTGTTTCATCGTTACCTCCCGACGGTTAAAAGTATAGCATGTGCTATGGTTAATTTTCGGTTAAGACAAAAAGCGAATCACCCTTTCGGGTGATTCTTTACATAGATTTTACTCTCGTTTTTATAAAACTTTACTTTCGTTTACAGTCACTTTAAACTTTGTGTCAAAAACGGCTGCCGCTCTTCTTGAATTTCTTCGTTGTTTCTAATCTGTTCGTATCGCAAAACCATCCTCCTGTATGAAACAACTTATTCTTCTGATTCTAAAATCTTTTTAATACTGTTTCTTACCAGTTCAAAAGCAATTGGATTTTTACCACTGTTAATGACAATATCCGCAATACTTCTGGTTGGTTCCACATAGAGATAGTGCATTGGTTTGACTGTTGTTAAATACTGTTCTACCACACCTTCGATATCACGTCCGCGTTCTTTCACGTCACGAATGACTCTTCGTAAGATACGTTCATCCGCATCTGCTTCCACATAAACCTTAATATCGATCAAGTCTCTCAAACGCTCATCCGCCAGTACGAGAATCCCTTCTAAAAGAATGACTTTCTTTGGCTCTACCGTTGTCACTTCACCAGAACGATTATGCTGTGAATAATCATATACCGGGCACTGAATTGCATTTCCTTCTTTTAATTCACGAATATGTTCAATCAAAAGTTCTGTTTCGATCGCATCCGGATGATCATAGTTTGTCTTTACACGTTCCTCAAAGGTCAGATGGCTCTGGTCACGGTAATAATTGTCGTGATAGATCACTGCCACGTCATCTTTAAATTCATCCTTTAATCGATTGGTAAAAGTAGATTTTCCCGAACCGGTTCCACCGGCAATTCCGATAATAATGCTTTTCATCTTTTTTCCCTGCTGTATTTTATTTTTATGTCAGCTTATTTCAAACTGTCCAAAATAGATTCTCCAATGGTTCCTTCCGGCATTTCCACATTGAAAATTTCCGCCACGGTTGCTCCTACTACCGCGAAAGTATCTGCTTCCGGCAATTCTCCAAATCCTTCCATGGATTTAGAATAAGCTAAAAACGGAACTTTTTCTCTTGTATGGTCAGTTCCTGTATAAGTCGGATCATTTCCATGGTCTGCGGTAATGATGAGCAGATCATCTTCTTTTAACTCTTCCAGAAGAATTCCTAATTTTTCATCAAATTTTTCAATCTCTTCCGCGTAGCCTTGCGGATTTCTTCTGTGTCCCCAAAGCGCATCAAAATCTACCAGATTTGTAAAACATAAACCCTTAAAATCTTTCTTTGCAATTTCAATAGTCTGCTCCATGCCGTGAACAGAAGATTTTGATTTGTGAGCCTCCGTAATGCCTTCGCCATCAAAAATATCTTTGATCTTCCCTACGGAAATCACATCAAGCCCTGCTGCTTTCAATGCATCCAGTGCTGTCTTTCCATAAGGTTTCAGTGCATAATCATGGCGGTTGCTGGTTAGCTTGAATTCACGTTTTTTCATACCCACATAAGGTCTTGCAATGACACGTCCAACCTTCCACTCATCTTTCATGGTCAGCTCTCTGGCGATTTCACACCAG
>CAZYUZ010000155.1:0-5315 GCA_964650775.1 uncultured Lachnoclostridium sp.
TTCTACCTTGAAATTCGCATTTGGTAATTTTTCAACAACTGTTCCTTCAATTTCAATAACGTCTGCCTTTGACATTTTCTAATTCCTCCTAAAATCAATCCTGTTTGGCAAGTTTTAATGCTCTTTTTACTTCTTCATTGGTCCATTGTATTCCCTGCGAAAGTTTCTCCTGTAAGATTTCAGGCACTTCATTCACAGGCTGTAAATGTTTTAGCTTCTTTTCTTTCGGACGATCCATTGTTCGATTTTCACCGTTTACAAGAAACGCTTTATTACCTTCTACATTTAAAACGACATACCAACATTTTTTATCATGACCGGCTTTTGAAATTGCCAGCATTCCTTTTCTTAATTCCATAATTTCCTCCAAAATTACTTCTTAAGAGTCAGAATTTCCGGCTCGCCATCTGTAATGAGCACTGTATTTTCATAATGCGCAGATAAAGAACCATCTTCACTGACAACGGTCCAGTCATCATCCAGCCAGCACACTTCCCATGTTCCGGCATTGATCATTGGTTCAATGGCCAGTGTCATACCCGGCATCAGCTTCATTCCTCTACGAAGCTGCTTAAAGTTTGGAATCTGTGGATCTTCATGAAGTGCAGTTCCGATTCCGTGACCTACAAGGTCTCTGACCACACCATATCCAAAGCTTTCTGCATACGCTGCGATGGCATTTGAAATGTCATGTAAGCGATTTCCGGCTTTGGCATATTTGATGCCCTCAAAGAAGCTCTGACGTGTCACGTCAATTAACTGCTGCGCCTCTTTGCTGATATTCCCAACAGCATGAGTTCTTGCTGCATCAGAATGGTATCCTTTATAAATAAGTCCAGCATCCAGACTTACGATATCTCCATCCTGCAAAATACGATGCTTATTCGGAATCCCATGAACTACTTCATCATTGACCGATACACAGATCGATGCAGGATATCCGTTGTAGTTTAAGAAATTCGGAATACAGCCTCTGTCGCGGATTAATTTTTCGCCTAATTTATCAATGTCTTTTGTAGAGATGCCAGGTTTTACGAATGCCGCCAGTTCATCATGAACCTCTGCCAACAGTCTTCCGGCTTCTCTCATAAGTTCGATTTCTCGAGCAGATTTAATCGTTACAGACATGACTTTAAGCTCCTAAAATGTCCACGATTGCCTGGAATACATCTTCCATATCCTGTGTTCCATCAACGCTCTTTAATACATTTTTAGATGTGTAGTAATCGATTAAAGGCTGTGTCTGTGCATGATATACATCAAGACGTTTCTTAACTGTTTCAGGTTTATCATCATCTCTTAAGATTAAGCCTTCGCCGCAACGATCACAGATACCTTCTACTTTTGTAGGAATGTGTACGATATGATATGTTGCACCACAGCCTACACATGCACGTCTTCCTGACATTCTGTTGATGATGTTTTCATCTGGAACGTCTACATCAATTGCGTAGTCAATTGCTTCACCTTTTGCTGCCAAAGCCGCGTCAAGGCTTTCTGCCTGTGGAATTGTTCTTGGGAAACCATCTAATACACAACCATTTGCGCAGTCTTCCTGTCCAAGTCTGTCTACTACAAGGTCAACTACTAACTCATCTGGAACTAAAAGTCCCTGATCCATGTATGTTTTCGCTTTCATTCCAAGCTCTGTGCCGTTTTTAATGTTCGCTCTGAAAATATCACCTGTAGAAATGTGAGGAACCTGATATTTATCAGCGATCTTCTTTGCCTGAGTACCTTTGCCTGCACCTGGTGCGCCTAACATAATAATCTTCATGTTTTACTCTCCTTTTATAAATAACATACTCATTAAAAGTTACTTATATATATGATAAGCCTGTGTCGGATGTTGTGTCAACACCCGACGCAGGCTATAGATGCTAAAATAAACGATTAATCGTTTAAGAATCCTTTATAGTGACGGTTTACTAACTGTGCTTCGACCTGTTTGATTGTTTCAAGAACAACACCAACTACGATGATCAAAGATGTACCTCCAAAGGATACGCTAGCTCCAAATACTCCGTTGAAGAAGATTGGAATCACCGCTACGATAATTAATCCGATTGCTCCAATAAAGATAATGTAATTCAAAATCTTTGCAAGGAAATCAGATGTAGGTTTTCCTGGTCTGATACCTGGAACAAATCCACCCTGGCGTTTCATATTGTTTGCAATTTCAAGCGGATTAAATGTAATGCTTGTGTAGAAATATGCAAAGAATACAACCAATAAGATATAAACTAATAAACCTACTGAATACCAAGGCTGTTCTAAACTGCACCAGTTCTGCTGGGATAATGCGTTCAGAATATGTCCTCCAACACCCTCAATATCAGATTTTCCAATGAGCATCATGATGATACCTGGGAAGCTCATTAATGAGGAAGCAAAGATAACTGGGATAACACCTGCTGTGTTAACTTTTAATGGAATATGTGTGGACTGACCACCAACCATTTTACGTCCCTGCATTTTCTTTGCATACTGTACTGGAATTTTTCTAACACCATCCTGTAAGAAAATTACAAGAACGATTGTTAAAAGTACTACCGCAATGATAATGATTGCAGCAATCACAGCTTTCACAACAGGCTGTCCTTTCATGAACTGCTGGAATAATGTTGCGAAATCATCCGGCATACGGGATACGATGTTAACTAAGAGTACAATTGAGATACCGTTACCGATACCTTTTTCTGTGATTCTTTCACCGATCCACATAACAAAGCAGCTTCCTGCAACTAATGCTGCAACAACGCCCAAGCCGTTGATGAAGTTAACTTCCTGTAATAATCCTTTGTTACCAAAACCAATTGTCATTGCAACTGCTTCAATGAGTGCAAGTACGATTGTTAAGTAACGAGTAATTTTCTGGAGTTTCTTCTTACCGTCTTCTCCATCTTTCTGCATTTCTTCTAAAGCAGGAATTGCAATAGTTAAAAGCTGAACAATGATGGATGATGTAATGTATGGGTTAACGCCCAGTGCAAATAAAGACATGCTGGAGAAAGAACCACCAGTAAATGCGTCAAAGAAGTTAAACGCTCCATTATTCTGCGCTGCAAACCATGCCGCAAAATAGTCCCTGTTAACTCCCGGAACCGGGAGCTGGGAACCTATTCTGAGTACGATCAGCATCAGAAATGTGTAGATAAGTTTCTTTCTAATATCCTCAATCTTAAATGCGTTAATTAATGTTTTAAACATTAGATCACCTCGGCTTTTCCACCCAGTGCTTCAATCTTTTCTACAGCGCTTGCACTAAATGCGTTAGCCTGAACAGTGAGTTTCTTTGTAAGTGTTCCGTTTCCTAAAATCTTAACACCATCTCTTGGGTTCTTAACGATACCAGCTTCGATTAATGTTTCAACGGATACTACTGCTTCGTTTTCGAATACTTCCAGTGCGCTTAAGTTAATAGCAACGATTTCTTTAGAGTTTCTGTTTGTGAAACCTCTCTTTGGAAGTCTTCTGTATAATGGCATCTGACCACCTTCAAAGCCTGGTCTTGGTGCTCCAGAACGAGCTTTCTGACCTTTATGACCCTTACCAGCTGTCTTACCATTTCCTGAACCGTGTCCACGACCTCTTCTGAAGTTATCGCTCTGTTTAGAGCCTTCAGCGTAATGTAAATTTGATAAGTTCATTGTGGCACCTCCTTAAACTTCTTCTACTTTTACTAAATGTTTAACGTGCCAGATCATGCCTCTTACAGCTTCGTTATCTGGTTTTACAACTGTCTGCTGAAGTTTCTTTAAACCTAAAGCTTCAACAGTTGCTTTGTGCTTTGGTACAGCGCCGATTGGGGATTTTACTAATGTAATTTTTAATTCTGCCATTTTCATTCTCCTCCTTAAGCCAGTACTTCTGCTACAGATTTTCCACGTTTCTTAGCTACTTCTTCTGGGCTCTTGATGCTCTTTAAGCCGTCGATTGTAGCAAGAACTACGTTCTGTTTGTTATTTGATCCTAAAGATTTTGTATAGATGTTTTTAATACCTGCTAATTCAATAACAGCACGCGCTGGACCACCAGCGATAACACCAGTACCTTTTGGTGCTTTCTTCAGTAATACAGATGCACTACCGAAGTTTCCAACAAAATCATGTGGAATACTATTGTTTTCATCTAATGCTACGTTAACAAGGTTTTTCATAGCATCTTCTTTACCTTTACGGATAGCTTCTGGAATTTCAGCTGCTTTACCAAGGCCTGCGCCTACGTGTCCGTTATGGTCACCTACAACTACTAAAGCTGTGAAACGGAAGTTACGACCACCTTTAACAACTTTAGTTACACGTTTAATTGTAACGACTTTTTCAGTTAATTCTAACTGGCTTGCGTCGATTCTATCATGTCTCATAGTGTCATTTCTCCCTTTCTTAGAATTCTAATCCAGCTTCTCTTGCTGCATCTGCTAATGCTTTGATTTTACCCTGATATATGAAGCCACCTCTATCAAAGACAACTGTTGTAATACCTTTTTCTAATGCTTTCTTTGCAATAACAGTACCTAAATATGCTGCTGCATCAACATTGTTTGTTTTTTCTAATTCAGCTTTAACATCTTTCTGTAAAGTGGAAGCTGCAACAAGTGTATTACCAACTGTATCATCGATAATCTGAGCATACATATGATTATTGCTTCTGAACACAGCTAAACGTGGTCTTTCAGCAGTACCGCTGATATGATTACGTAATCTTCTATGTTTCTTTGCGCGGATTTCCGCTCTTGATTTCTTACTAACCATCTTCACACACTCCTTACTTATTTCTTACCAGTCTTACCAACTTTACGTCTAATAACTTCATCAGCATATTTAATACCTTTACCTTTGTATGGTTCAGGTCTTCTCTTATCTCTGATTTCAGCTGCGTACTGGCCAACTTTTTCTTTATCAATACCTTTTACAGTAATCTTGTTACCTTCAACGATTGTTTCAAGACCTTCTGGGTCTACCATTTCAACTGGGTGAGAGTAACCAAGAGATAATGTTAATTTCTTTCCAGCTTTTGCTGCTTTGTAACCAACACCGTTTACTTCAAGAACTTTTGCATATCCTTCGCTTGTACCAACAACCATGTTAGAGATGAGTGTTCTTGTTAAACCGTGTAATGATTTCATTCTTTTTAAGTCGTTAGGTCTTGTAACAACTACCTGACCTTCTTCAACTTTGATTTCCATTTCTGGAGCTAAATCTCTTACGAGAGTTCCTTTTGGACCTTTTACAGTCACTTTATTTCCTTCTGCAACTTCCACAGTAACACCTGCTGGAATTGCTACTGGCAGTCTTCCGATACGTGACATACCT
>CAZYUZ010000156.1:0-5288 GCA_964650775.1 uncultured Lachnoclostridium sp.
CTTATGTAAGGAAAATACAATGGCAAAATATAATAAAAAATCTGCATTAAAGATAATAATAAATGCTGCAAAACAGTATGATATAAAGTTTAATAATAAACATTTTTTGATTATATATCAGGTTGGAAAGAACATAAAAACTGCAAATGTAGGATTTAGAAATATGAATTTTTTGCATATGACAGGTGTAAGCAGTAAATTATCTGCACAGCAATTTTATGAAGCGTGTCTGAACAATAAGCTTTCTGAAAATGATTTTGAAATAGATAATAAAGGAAAGGTTCAACAGAAACTACAAGTTCTCCCATATCTTTCGGATTTATTATATAATAATTGTATGATTGGAGATTTTATTAATAGCGGCATTTGTATTAAAGCAGATTATTTTGTTGGAAACACAAAAGCTGTTTTGAGTGTCGGTTTTAGATATGGCAAAAATATAGATTTTCCAGTAACTTTGTATAAAGAGGATGTTAGAAAACTGTCTCAGCCAACAAATAGAGTTCTTGCAATTTTTGTCAAAAAATATTGTGCAGAAAAATATATAGAATGTACATATTTAGCTAAAGGGCAAGAGATATGTAATCTATTGGTTTCAGAGGAAGTAAAACGAATGGTACAAATAGAAAAATAAGGAGTTCCTATGTACAGTGATGCATTTTGTAAAGTATATAATGAATTTGGCTGGAACTATTTCCCGGAAGCCTTTGGAGAGCAGTTATTAATCTGGTTGGAACAGAATCATATCAATGTGAAGTCAAGTCTTGATCTTGCCTGTGGAACTGGCGTTCTTTGTGAGATTCTCCATGCAAAAGGCATCGATGCCAGCGGGATGGATTTTTCTGAAGGAATGATTGCCATTGCAAAGCAGAGAAATCCTGAGATTTTCTATGAAGTTGCAGATATGATAAAGTATCGTCCGGAGAAGCATTTTGACTTGGTGACGTGTACGGGAGATGCATTGAATCATATCATGGATTTAGCCGATGTTGCACAGATATTTCAGAATGTATATGGTTATCTAAATGAAGGAGGATATTTCATTTTTGACATATTAAGCGAAAAGGAAGTGCCGATGGCAGAACCCATCGATTTGGAATTTAGTGAAGAAGTAAAAGCGCAGTTTATGGTGACTCACGATGAAGACGGACATATTAACCTGAAAACTACGGTTTTTGAGACGGATGGACAGCAATTTGAAGAAAATATTAAGGAAACTGTGCATGATGAGAAGGAAATCTGCCATCTGCTTAAAAACTGCGGCTTTCATTTGATGAAATGTGATCATCATTTATTGGAAAATGAAGGAAATCACAGTGCTACGTGGTATGTGATTGCAAAGAAATAAGTGAAGTTTAGAAAGTATCGTAAAGAAATCTTTATGATGCTTTCTTTTTTTCTTAATCTTTTTTAGGATTACTTCAGAGATTCGACAAACTTTAGACACAAACCTTTGCTATATTATAACTGTAGCAAATACATATCAGTATTTCATTCATAACACTTGGCGGGTGAAATGCCCGCCACTCCCTCAATTCATAAACGAGTAATCGTTTGACTATACATGCTTATTGAACGGCTAATGTTCAATAAGCAATTTGAAATCCTAATCTCTCTCCCTTTTTATGAAAAGCGTGCCAGTACGGCGCGCTTTTTCATATACATAGAAATATAATTACTAAGGTGTAAAATAATTTCGTTCATGTTAAAATAAAGATATGAAAGAACGAGTATACATTGCAATTGACTTAAAATCTTTTTATGCTTCTGTAGAATGTATGGAGCGAGGGCTGGATCCTATGACCACGAATCTTGTGGTGGCAGATGCAAGCAGGACTGAAAAAACAATCTGTCTGGCTGTTACACCAGCATTGAAGGCTTATGGAATATCCGGACGCGCCAGATTGTTTGAGGTTGTCCAGCAGGTAAAAGAAGCAAACCATGTACGGAAACAATTTGCGCCAGGAAGAACATTTCAAGGCGCTTCTTATGATGCAAATGAATTAAAACGAGACCCGTCACTGTCGATTGATTATATAGTGGCGCCTCCGCAGATGGCGCATTATATGGAATACAGTACGAAAATTTATCAGGTATATTTGAAATATGTGGCTCCGGAAGATATTCATGTGTATTCCATAGATGAAGTATTTATGGATGTGACTTCCTATTTGAAGTTGAATGATTTATCGCCTCGGGAGTTCGCTAAGAAAATCATTCAGGATGTTCTAAAGACAACGGGGATTACAGCAACTGCCGGTATTGGAACGAATCTGTACCTCTGTAAGGTTGCAATGGACATTATGGCGAAACGTGTTCGCCCGGATGCAGATGGTGTTCGAATTGCAGAATTAGATGAAATGTCCTATCGAAAGCAGCTCTGGTCTCATCAGCCATTGACGGATTTCTGGCGTGTCGGAAAAGGTTACGCGAAAAAACTGGAAGAAATCGGACTTTGCACAATGGGAGACATTGCGAGATGTTCCCTTGGCAGGGCAAATGAATATTATAATGAAGATTTATTATATAGAATGTTTGGAATCAATGCAGAGCTTTTGATCGATCATGCATGGGGATTCGAACCCTGCACAATTGCGGATGTGAAGGCATATAAGCCGGAATCGAACAGTATTGGTTCCGGACAGGTACTGCATTGTCCTTATCCTTTCGAACAGGGGCGTCTCATTACAATGGAAATGACAGATCTTTTAGCGCTTGATCTGGTTGATAAAGGTCTTGTAACGGATCAGATGGTTTTGACGGTTGGTTATGATATTGAAAATCTGACGGATCCTGAGAGAAATAAAGCATATAAGGGCCCTGTTAAAGTGGATCATTATGGACGCATGGTTCCACAGCATGCGCATGGAACAATAAATCTGGAAAGACAGACATCTTCGACAAAGTTAATTACGGATGCTGTCATGGAATTGTTTGATCGAATTGTAGATCCAAATCTTCTGATACGAAGAGTGACACTTGTAGCAAATCGTGTGGTTGGAGAAACTATGGTTCGTGAGAAAAAAGAGTTTGAACAGCTTGATTTATTTACAGATTATGAAGCCAGAGAAGCGGCTGAGAAAGCCGAAAATGAAGCGTTGGAGCGGGAAAAGAAGATGCAGCAGGCTGTTCTTAGTATTAAGAAAAAATACGGTAAAAACGCGATTTTAAAAGGAATGAACCTGCAGGAAGGTGCAACAACGGTTGACAGAAACAATCAGATTGGTGGTCATAGAGCATAGAGGAATATATGAAAAAAAGAGTTTTTAATGATGATTATGAGGATATTATCCATTTGCCTCATCATATTTCACCTACAAGAAATCAAATGTCAATGATCGACAGGGCTGCGCAGTTTTCTCCATTTGCAGCATTGACTGGTCATGATGCTGCGGTGAAAGAAACAGAAAGGCGAAATGAAGAGCGCATTGAGTTGGAAATTATAAAACTTCCAATTGAAGAGATATAGGCGTTCATGATATAATTATGTAAAGAAATAATCCATATGAGGAGGGATCTACATGACGACAAAAACAATTATTACGCTAGGCAGACAATTTGGAAGCGGAGGTCGTGCAGTAGGAAAAAAGCTTGCAGAAGATCTCGGGATTCCATACTATGATAAGGAAATTTTACAGAGAGCTGCGAAAGAAAGCGGTATCTGTGAATCTTTATTTGAAAATCATGATGAAAAGCCAACAAGCAGTTTTTTATATTCCCTTGTTATGGATACATATTCTGCAGGCTATGCAACCATGGGTATGCAGGAAATGCCAATGAGCCAGAAAGTATTTTTGGCTCAGTTCGATACTATTAAGAAGATTGCAGAAGAAGGTCCATGTGTAATCGTTGGACGTTGTGCAGATTATGCGTTGGAAGAGCTTGATAATGTGGTAAGCGTGTTCGTGCATGCACCATTAGACAAACGTGCAGCGCGTGTGGCTGAATATGAAAAGATTGAGATTGCTGCTGCAAAGAAATTAGCTTTACAGAATGATAAAAAGCGCGCAAGCTATTACAATTATTACTCTAACAAGAAATGGGGAGATGGCGCAACTTATGATCTTTGCGTAAATACCGGAAAGATTGGCATTTATGGTGCAGCAGAGATTATTAAGAATTATGTTATTATGAAAGAAAGCCATATTGAATTATAAAATGATTTTAAATATTAAATTTCAATTATGGTCAATTATGATTAAATATTAGAAACAGGTGTCCTTTTTATGGGGCACCTGTTTTTTTAAAATAAATCAAAGATAACATATAAATGATACGAATGATATGTTTTTCGAACAAATATTCGAAAAACGTATTGACAAACATTTGTTCGCTGCATATAATAGAGTTACAGAACAGATGTTTGGAACAACCGTTCGAGGAGGTTTTACATATGAGAAGTGAGAGAGCACAGCAGAGAAAATACAAAAGAGATCGTATTAGGAGAACGAAACAGATTATTGAAAGAGTTTTATTAACAACTTGTCTGATTGCTTTGCTTGCAATTGGAAGTTCTGCAATTTTAACAAAAGCAACTACAGCTGAAGAAGCTAAAAACGTTTACTATAAATACTATACACAGATTGAAATTGAAGCTGGTGATTCTTTATGGGAAATCGCTGGAGAATATATGGAACATGGGCCATATGAATCCAGAAAAGATTACATGAATGAAGTGATTGAAATCAATCAGCTTTCCAGTACTAAAATTATCAAAGGACAGCATTTGATTGTTCCATATTATGAAGCTACTTATAAATAATTTTGTAAGTATAAACTATCTATATCTACCTAAATAGCCTTAGATTCCCTTGTTTTATCTCTGAAAAATGCTAAAATAGAAAGAGATAAATTTAAAGGGAAACTGGGGTTATTTTTATGTTGGAAAAACGTGTTGAAGATTCTTCGACAGAACAGACTTATTTAGTGATGCATAGACATATTAATGGATATGGTCGTTTGTTTGGCGGTCAGCTGATGGCTTGGATTGATGAACTTGCTGGGATTGTTGCAAAAAGACATTCTGAATCAGAAATTACCACAGCATGCGTCGATCAGTTGAATTTTAAGCATCCAGCGATGTTAAACGATACATTAGTTATGATTGGAAGAATTACTTATGTAGGAAAAACATCTATGGAAGTACGTGTAGATTCTTACGTAGAGAGCTTAAATGGAATGCGCAAAATGATAAATCGTGCGTATGTAGTTATGGTTGCAATCGATGAACATACTGGTAAAACAAAACAGGTTCCGGGATTAATTGTTGAAACTGAAGCACAGAAAGC
>CAZYUZ010000157.1:0-5268 GCA_964650775.1 uncultured Lachnoclostridium sp.
GGGGCTGGGGAACAGATAATCGTGGAATTATCCGCACTATAGACTGTTGACTGACTCATTTCATTCGGTACTGTATATGTAATTTCTGTCCGTTCCGTTTTTGCACCATTAAACCACACTAGATCATACCACACATCATCAATCAAAGTTCCACCAATGATAATTTCATCCACATCTCTATGATAGGATGTCTGCAGCTTATATTTTCCGTTACCTCTTGGTTCAAAAACTGCAATTCCAGCTTTTCCGTTATCACTTACAATTCCTGTGATCAGATAATCATCCAGCAATCGTTCTGTTGTAATTGTCCAATATGTGCCTTTGGGAAGATCTTTTAACATTTCTTCCCTACTTGCCATCGTAGAGCCATCCGGTCGCATACAATATCTTAAAATAGGACTGCCGATAATTATAATCAAAAGAATTCCTATTACTAGAAACAAAATTTTCTTCTTGTTTTTATCCATTATTTCACCTTCACGTTTGTTCTCTATTTAAATATTCTACCACATCAGTCAAAACCTTTAAATAGTGCAACACAACCGACAATCATCAATATTGCAAATAATAAATTCAACATTTTTTCAACTCCTTTTTTATAGCCCTATTATAGCTAGAATTTTTTTCTTGGAAAACCGCTCATTTAGAGAAATAAGACTTTTATTTTCTCCTATTTTGCGACATAGAAAATTTAAGGAATTTTTCCATTCCATTTATGCTCTTAATCATTTATAATGTAACTGTGTATTGTGTATACATATAGGATTACGCTGAGGGAGACATCATGGGACGAAAATCAACAAAAGAAAATAAAACCATATATCAGACAAGCAGGGAAGCGCTTGGGCTTACCAGAGATCAAGCCTCTGAAAAGTTAGAATTCATTTCTGCAGACCGTATTGAAAAAATTGAATACGAAAAATCACTGCCACATCCAGAAGAAGTCATAGCCATGGCAGACTGCTATAAAAATCCTGTATTGTGCAATTATTTCTGTTCACATGAATGCCCGATTGGAATTGAATATGTTCCAGAAGTCAGAGAGAAAGCACTTTCACAGATTACTTTAGAAATGTTGGCTACACTTAGCAAGCTCACCAATGCAAAAGAACGTCTGATTGAAATTACTGTAGACGGAGAACTTTCTGAAGATGAAATTCCAGATTTTCTGCAAATCAAGAAAGAGCTCCAAAAAATGTCCATGGCGATTGATTCTTTAAATCTGTGGATTGATCAAACAATTGCAACTGGGAAAATTGATAAAAAGCTGCTGAAGGATTAACCTTCCGCAGCTTTTTCATTGTCTACTTTTATTTTAGATTACCATATTTGCAAATAATACAATGAGTGGAATCGCAATGATCGTTCTTTCTAAGAAGATCAAAAGAAGTTTCCAGAAATTCAGCGGCACTTCACTCTTAATCGCAATTGCACCAACCTCTGTCAGATAAATGATCTGAACCAGAGATAATGCTCCAACAATGAATTTTGTTTTTACAGATTCCACGCCTGTGATCAAAAGTGCAGGAATAAACATATCTGTAAAACCAATCAATGTTGCAGGCGCCACTGCAAATGCTTCTTCCACGCCTAAAATATTTAAGTATAATCCCATTGGATAAGAAATCCAGTCAAATACCGGTGTGTAGGTCGCAATGATCAGTGCTACAGTTCCCCAGGCAACTACAATTGGGATCAGATCGAAGAACATACCCATAACAACTTCCATACCACTGGAAACAACGTCTTTTGCAGTGAAGCTCGCTGCACGTTCACAGCTCTTTTCTACCGCATAAGGAAGCACCTTCACATTTTCCGGAACGTCTTCGTTAACCTGTTTTCCGGCCTTTTCCTGATAAGTATCCGGTAACTTACTGATCGGTGGAATTCTTCTGATAATGATTGCCAGAATAATACCTACCAGACAAATGCAAAGATAAAATGCAGGAAACAGATTTGCAATTCCTACGGTATCAGCAATTAATAAACAGAATGGAATGGATACCAGAGAGAAGTTTGTCATAATATAAGCTGCTTCTTTCTTTGTATAGAAACCTTTCATGTACTGCTCTCTTGTAAGGATCACTGCTGCATTGGATGCTCCAAACCAGGATGCAATTAAGTCAACAGAGGCTCTTCCCGGAACACCAAATAAAGGTTTTACAACCGGTCTTGCAATTACACCTAAAAATTCCATAATTCCGCAATCTGTCAGGAATGGCAGAATAAAGCTAAATGAAATAACAATACATAATAAAGTGCAGCACAGATCGACCATGGTTGCTCCTGTGTCAATCGATGTGATAAATTCAGGTCCAAATCCAAAAACTACCATACAGCAGATAATTGCACCAAGAATTTTAGATACCAGATAAAATGGTGTTGTTGAAAATGCTTTGCTTAAATAGTGATTCTTGCGAATCCATTCCGGCTTGCACAAATAATCATAAAGGCTTAACACCGCCCCTACAACAACCACCACTAAAAGGATGTATACAAGACTTCCGCCAAATAAATCTTTTACAAATGATTTTAAATAATCAAGTAATGTGGTAAATGCGTCTCCCTGTGGGATTGGTACCAAAAACATCAGCACACCAAATGCTGAGCCCAGGATGAATTTCAATAAATTTTTACTGTTCGTATATTTCTTTTCCATCATTTTCTCCTAAAGTTCTTCAACCACTTTCATGGCTTTATAAATCATATCTTCTGTTACAGGATATGGGATGTGTTCCATATCAGGACCCATCACTGTTTCGGTGAGCATTGCCTGTAAATAGGCACGGTCTAATGGAATATCCATTTCCTTTAATGTCGTTTTTATTTCCAATTTCACTAAAAATTCTTTTAATTTTTTTGCTTCTTGCAAATCTCCATCAACTGCCAGCTGAACCAGCACGCCATAAGCAACACCATTTCCATGGAGATTGTGCTCCTCATATCCCGGAATCAACACCAGCCCGTAATATACAGAATGGGCAATGGCGCAGTTGTAGTCATCCAGCACCATCAATGAAACAAGGCCTGTACTTACAATGTTTGCAAGGACAGCTTCTTTTAAATCCTCACTGCATTTGTTGGCTTTACAATCTTTTAAAGCCTGCACACCGTGTTCGTACAGCGGTGCATAACACAGATTGCTGATTTCACGTCCAAGCGCTGATGCATGCGCAAGTTTGTCACCACGTGCCGAAAAATGACACTCAAAAAACTTGCCAATGGTATCTCCCATACCCGCCTGTAAATATTGATCCGGTGCATTTGCAATAATCTGCAAGTCGATAAAGCAATGATTTGCCGGTCTTTCATAAAACCAGAATTTTTCAAAGCTTCCATCTTCTCTATAGACAACTGACAATGCCGTAGTCGCCGCACAAGTCGCCGCAATGGTAGGAAATGTAAAGATTGGAAGTTCCATCGCATTCGCTACACCTTTTGCAGTATCTAAGGCTTTTCCTCCGCCCATACCAAAGATCATATCTACGTTTAAAGATTTTGCATGCTCTGCAAGCTTTCCAATCGTTTCTGCAGTACAATCTTTTCCATACAATACGGCGTCCACAATTTCCAGCTTGGAACCTTCCAAGGCCTGTTCTAAACGTTCTCTGCCTGCTTCCATGCCCTTTTTACCACCAATGAGAAGAACACGTTTTCCATAGATTTTGCAGACTTTACTTACCTCTTTGTAACTGTCCTCTCCAATGGAGTAATTACAAAAAAATACATTTTCGTTTAACATTTTACCAATTCCTTTATTTTACCAAGGCGTGAAATTGCTTCATCGATTGTTTCTTTTGTTCTTGCAAAATGAAGACGAATCAGGTGATTTACTTCTTCTTTAAAGAAGCTGGAGCCAGGAACTGCAGCAACACCGATATTTTTAATCATCCACTCGCAGAATTCCAGATCGGTGTAACCTTCAAACTGTGGCAGATCTAAAAATTCCTGAATATCAATCAGTACAAAGTATGTACCCTGTGGAACATTGTGTTTCAAACCGATTCTGTCAAGACCGTCTAAGAAATACTGTCTCTTTTCCGTATAAGTCTTTAAAAGCTCTTCATAGTAAGAATCTGGGAAGTTCAGTCCCACAACCGCAGCTTCCTGCAATGGAGATGCCGCACCAACTGTTAAGAAGTCATGCACCTTCTTTACTCCTTCAATCACTTCTTCCGGTCCGATCACATATCCAAGTCTCCATCCTGTGATAGAGAATGTTTTTGACAGGGAATTACATGTAATTGTATGTTCATACATTCCCGGAAGAGATGCCATACAGGTGTGATGATTTGGTGCATAGACCATGTGCTCGTAAACTTCGTCTGTAACTGCAAACGCGTCATATTTGATTACTAAATCACCGATTGCACGAAGCTCTTCTTCTGTAAACACCTTTCCACATGGATTGGATGGATTACAGATAATGATTGCTTTTGCGCCCTGTTTGAAGCCTTCTTCAATTAAATTGATGTCAAAGTCATAGTTTGGCGGTACCAATGGAATATAAATCGGTTCTGCGCCTGAAAGAATCGCATCTGCTCCATAATTTTCGTAAAATGGAGAAAATACCATAACCTTGTCCCCCGGATTCACAATGGTCATCATTGCAGCCATCATTGCTTCTGTACCACCACAGGTGACAACGATCTCTGTTTCCGGGTCAATTTCTCGTTTGATGGCTTTGGCCTGTTTTTTTGCCAGTGCCTGGCGGAAATTTTCAGCTCCAAAAGTAATCGGATACTGGTGTGGTCCTTCATGGGCTACCTTTGCAAGTGCATCCATAATTTCCTTTGGAGGATCAAAATCAGGGAAGCCCTGAGATAAATTGATTGCTCCGTATTCATCGCTGATTCTTGTCATTCTACGAATCACGGAGTCTGTAAATGTCTGAACTCTTCTGCTTAATTGTGGCATGTGATAATTCCTTTCTTCATTTGTTCCTAAAAGTAGTTGTATTACCCATATATTGGATTTATAATAAGGTATACCGTTACGTTACAGTCAAGGAGTTTTTGAATAATTATGCAGAAATATACAGAAGCTTGCATAAATACAAGCAAATTCGCAAAATTATGCAACACAAATAAACGAACATTGATTCATTATGATGAAATAGGTCTGTTTAAGCCCGCTTATACCGATGAACGCGGTTATCGCTACTACAGCGAAACTCAATGCGATGTTTTCTTCACCATCACATGTTTAAAAGATCTGGGAATGCCGTTAAAGGAAATTAAGCTGTATGTAAATAATAAAAATCCCGAA
>CAZYUZ010000158.1:0-2431 GCA_964650775.1 uncultured Lachnoclostridium sp.
GTTAACAGTATCAGGCACTATAGGAACAAAGCTGATGTTTTGGATAGAAACAGGAAATATTGGAGGAGTATCTTTTTTTGGAGCAATTTTCTTTGCACCAATAATAATGATATTGGTAGCGCTAATTTTAAAAGTTTCTGTTGGTGATTTACTAGATATTTGTGCTCCATCAGAATGTATTATGTTAGCGCTGATGAAAAACAGATGCATATATAGTGGATGTTGCGAAGGACGTATAATGGGTATGATTGAAGAGGTACCTGTTAGATTTCCAAGTCAAATTGTAGAAATGATTACGATTTTGATTATTATGCTCATTCTAATCAGGCTTATAAAAAAGAATAGGTATAGAAACCAAATATATGGCTGGTATATGTTTTTTTATGGCACAACACGTTTTCTGTTAAATCTGTTGCGTGAAACAAAGCCATTTATATGGATCCTTCCGGCAGGGAATTTTTGGGCTTTAATCTCTACTGTAATTGGAATAACTATAATTTTGTATACAAAGAAGATATGTAATAAATAATTAGGAGTTTTTATGATGAAAAACACGATTAGACAACTACATATATATAGAGCATTTACTTTAGTGATTTTTGGTTTTATAATTTGCTTGACAAATGTATGCACTACTTATGCTACAGAAAGAACTGGCTCCTGCGGTACCTTTATGGAGTGGTCCTTGTCTGGTGATGTGCTTACCATTTCAGGTTCAGGAGACATGGCAGACTATAGTGACAGCAAATTTGCACCTTGGTATCCCTATGCAGAAGAGATAAAAACTGTAAATCTTCCATCAGGAGCATTATCTATTGGAGACTTTGCTTTTTATGGATGCAGTAATCTAACGAATATTGTGATTCCAGAGAGCGTAACTGAAATAGGGGATTATGCATTTGCGCAATGTACAAAGTTGCGTCAGATCCATTGGTCAAATGGAATAGAGAAAATAGGTGAAGGCGTATTCCAGTGTTGTGAATCACTGACATCTATTTCTTTCCCAGCATCTTTGAAAAATATTGGAGATAAAGCGTTTTATCGTTGCTATAGTCTTCAAGCAATTAACATTCCAGAGACAGTAGAAAATATGGGAGTATCTGTATTTACATATTGTACAGGTCTTGTGCGTGCGACAATAAATGCAGCAGTTAATGAATTACCGGGATGGACATTTTATGGATGCAGCAGTCTGACAGATGTTTCTCTGGCTGCGAATATTATATCTACGGAGGATTATGCATTTGTTGGATGTGATAGTTTAAATGGTATTTACACGCAGGAAGGCAGTGAAGATACAGCTTACCAGATTGAGCAAAGCATTACAAAGGGAGAAGGAGAGGCGCCGGAAACTTTTGTTGGAACTTTTGATATGCCAGATTCTTCAATTGTTACCATTGATCATGGAGACAGCTTGACGCAGACTGAAATTATTGAAACTGAAAGTACAATCATATCGGTAAAAGAGGTAACGGATTATTCAGAAAATCAGAGTTCAAAGAGTACGATAATTTCTGCTACGGTAGAAGATACAGAGGATTGGACACAGCTAGCTGCTGAAACAACCAATGTGATGAATCAGAGAAAATCAGACTCCGTAACTGTAGAGATTAATTTGGTTGGCTCAATCATCGAAAGTGAAGAACTTGCGTTATTTGCAGGAAAAGACATAATTCTGAAGATAACATTAGATAATGGTGTTGTTTGGAAGATTTATATGCTGGAGATGACAGAAAAGAGTTTTTCAGGAAAATATGATTTTGGAGTTGCGGTTTCTTTGAAAAATTCAGAAGAAATAGAGATTGTAGGCGAAAAGGTTTATCAATTGACATTTGCAGATCGGATTGATTTTAATGCTTCTATCGGATTTAGAGAAGGGAGTACCTATGATTTAGTTTCTCTCTATCAGAAAGAAGAAGGCAGCTATCAGATTCTGGGTACAGTTATTGTAGATCAGTATGGATGGGCGTGGTTTTCAGTTGGTCAAATTGATAAAGGAACAGAGTACTGCATAGGTTTAAATGTTGAAGGTGTTCAGCGAAATGACGCAGTGATACCAGATACTATGCTCGAGTATTACGATTTAGATGCACAGGATGAAGAAAGCTATTTGATGGATGAAGACGGAGTAAAATATCAAATAACTGGACGTTCATCTAAATGGGGAATCAGCGGCAAGCAATTTGCAATCTATGTGGGAGTTGCAATTTTTGCGACAGTATTGGTTGTTGGAATTATAATGACGACTATTAATATTATAAGAAGATCAAGAGAAAAGTATGAACGTATGGCAGAAGAAGATGCTGCTAATGAAAAAATGGATGAAGAAGCTTTGCAAATGGAAATTTTAAAAGAGCTGCTTGAAAAAAATGAAAGCTAAGAATAGTCTGATAGAGTTAGCCTCGCATTTTGCGAGGCTGATTCTATCATG